>JBGSJD010000699.1:0-6066 GCA_041742195.1 Hyphomicrobiaceae bacterium | reverse complement strand
AAGCGGCGCAAGCGCTGGCTCGCCTGACGGGAGCGCCGTCTGCGGCCGGCCGATTGCGCCGGGATCAGGCCCGACGCGCGCGCGGGCCAGAGAAGCGACGGATCTTGTTCAGCGACGCGCCCTTTGCGGCCGAACGGGACGGAGCTGCATAGTGTGCCAGCGAGGCGACGCAGGTCAGTGCCGCGGCGGTCATCAGGAGCGCGAGGAGATAAGGCATCGTGTCCGGTGTTATGGCCGAAGGCGGGGACACGACGTTGACCGTGGAGTACATGGCCAGAATAACGAGACTGGTGCCACTCATGTTCAGCCTCCTAAGCTGGATCAGGTTGCTTTCGAGCCCCTTGCCCGATGCAGACAAGTTTTAGCAGTGAACGCAGCCCTTTGTTGGGTTGATGTAATGTAATGCTTGACCAACCGTTACCGGGCGCTTCAATCCCGCTCAACGGCGACACATCCGACGACCCCGACCGGTTCGGGGCCATTGAAAGGCAGGGAGCATCGATGACCGAGCCCTATCTCGACCAACTCGAGACCCGTCCGCAAGAAGCGCGGGAAGCTGCCCAGTTCGGTCTCATCGCCAGCTTTCTGCAGACCACCGTCGCCCAGTGCGACGGCTGGGCCGCACATCTGCAGGGCTGCGACCTGGCGTCCGTCGAGACCCGGGACGACCTAGCCAGGCTGCCGCTCTTGCGAAAATCGTCGCTCAGGGACCTGCAGACCCACAGGCCGCCGTTCGGAGGCTTCGCCACGCGGGAGCCGGGGCGGCTCGGTCGCACGTTCATGTCGCCCGGGCCGATCTTCGAGCCGGAGGGCCTCGGTCGCGACTGGTGGCGGTCGGCGCGGGCGCTCTACGCCATGGGCGTTCGCGGGACGGACGTGGTGCACAACACCTTCGCGTATCATCTGACGCCGGGAGGATGGATCCTCGACGCCGGCGCGCGCGCGCTCGGCTGCACGGTGATCGCGGCCGGGCCGGGCAACACCGAGCAGCAACTCGAGGCCATCGAGCGGCTGAAGCCGACGGTCTACGTCGGCGTCCCCGATTACCTCAAGATCCTGCTCGACAAAGCGAAAGAGGCGGGCAAGGACGTTTCGTCGATCAAGCGCGCCATGGTCGGCGGCGGGGCGCTGTTCCCATCACTGCGCAAGGAATACGCCGAGCGCGGCGTCGCCGTGTTCCAGTGCTATGCGACGGCGGACGTCGGTCTCATCGCCTACGAGAGCCCAGGCCCTGATGGCACCGTCGAAGGCATGATCGTCGACGAGGGCGTGATCGTCGAGATCGTCCGGCCCGGGACCGGAGACCCGGTGCCTGACGGTGAGGTCGGCGAGGTCGTCGTCACGTGCTTCAACCGCGACTATCCGATGATCCGCCTTGCGACTGGCGACCTGTCGGCCGTTCTCGCCGGCGAGAGCCCTTGCGGGCGCACCAACATGCGCATCAAGGGCTGGCTCGGGCGGGCGGACCAGACGACAAAGGTCAAGGGCATGTTCGTGCATCCCGAGCAGGTTGCCGAGGTTGCGCGACGACATCCCGAACTCGGTCGGCTGCGTCTCGTGGTCGGGCGGTCGGGCGAACAGGATGTCATGACGCTCAAGGCAGAGGCCGGAGCGCCGGCGCCGGGGCTCGCGGAGAAAATCGGCGACTCGGTTCAGGCGGCCACCAAGTTGCGGGCGACGGTGGAACTCGTCGCGCCCGGGACGCTGCCCAACGACGGCAAGGTGATCGCCGACGAGCGCACCTATGGCTGAAGAGGCTCGGCAAGGTCGCGACCCTGCCAATGCGCAGTCGGCCCTGGCCGCCCTCGACGGGTTTACGGCTCGTTAACTCAAATCTCCGAGTCCTGAATCGGGTGGTGGTACGTCGATGCACCGCCTTTGGGGCCGTGGTGCCGGTCGACTGGAATTGGTTGGGCCTCGACGGTCATGCCATACTCGGTTCACTGCCGCATGCCACGTCGTGGGTGGGCTGTCGGGGCATGTCCTGCCTCCGGCGCCGCCGTCGGAGCCAATGGGTGGGAGCGAGGCCGGTGAAGAAGACCACAAAACGCCGTTCGATGCCCGCGACGACCCGCGCGCGGGCACCCCGCACGACGACCAAGCCGACCGCGGCGATCGCGTCGCCGTCCCCGCTACGGGGCACACCGCAACGCTTCTACAACCGTGAGCTGTCGTGGCTGCAGTTCAATGCCCGCGTCCTCGATGAAGCACTCAACGACCAGCATCCGCTGCTCGAGCGCCTCCGGTTCCTGTCGATTTCGGCGTCGAACCTCGACGAGTTCTTCATGGTGCGCGTGGCAGGGCTGCACGGACAGGTGGTCGCCAAGGTGCGGACCGTCAGCCAGGACGGCCTCACGCCCGAGCAACAACTCGCCGCGATCAACCGGTTCGTATCGGACCTCACGTCGCGCCAGCAGGCGGCGTGGCTCGAGCTTCGGTCGGCGCTGTCCGGCGCCGGCATCGAGGTCGTCGAGCCGTCTCGTCTCTCGGCGGCGGAACTGGTCTGGCTCGATGACTACTTCCTGACCAATGTCTTCCCCGTCCTGACGCCCATCGCCGTCGATCCGGTGCATCCCTTTCCGTTCATTCCGAACAAGGGCTTCACGCTCGGGCTCGAACTCAAGAAGGACAAGACCGGGGCGCTGATGCACGCCATCATGCCGCTGCCGGCGCAACTCAAGCGCTTCGTGCGTCTGCCGCAACCGGACGCGGACGACGCGGGGGCGATGACGAGCGGCGCCATCCGCTTCATTCCGGTCGAGACGCTGGTCGCACATTTCGCCGACCGGCTCTTTCCCGGCTACAAAATCACCAGTCAGGGCGCGTTTCGCGTACTTCGCGACAGCGACATCGAAGTCGAGGAAGAGGCGGAAGACCTCGTGCGCTTCTTCGAGAGCGCGCTCAAGCGACGCAAGCGCGGCTCGGTGATCCGTCTGCAGGTCGAGGCGACGATGCCGGCGGAGCTGCGCACGTTCGTCACGACGCAGCTCAAGGTGAAAGAGGCTGACGTCCGGGTCAAGGAAGAGATGCTCGGTCTCGTCGACCTCGGACAACTCATCGTAGCCGATCGTCCCGCGCTGCTCTTCCGTCCGTTCAACATCCGGTTTCCGGAGCGCATCCGCGAGGTCGACGGTGACTGCTTTGCCGCGGTCAACGCCAAGGACATCGTCGTCCATCACCCCTACGAGTCGTTCGACGTCGTCGTCCAGTTCCTGCGACAGGCGGCGCAGGACCCCGACGTCATGGCCATCAAGTGGACGCTCTATCGGACGTCGACGGACAGCCCGATCGTGCGCGCGCTGAAGGAAGCAGCGGAGGCAGGCAAGTCGGTGACGGCCGTGATCGAGCTCAAGGCGCGCTTCGACGAGGAGGCCAACATCCGCTGGGCCAAGGACCTCGAAAGTGCCGGCGTCCATGTGGTCTACGGGTTCATCGAGCTCAAGACGCACGCCAAGCTGGGCCTCGTCGTACGTCGACAGGGCTCGGAGGTGGTGAGCTACTGCCACATCGGCACGGGCAACTATCATCCGCAGACGGCGCGGGTCTATACGGACCTCTCCTTCTTCACCGCCAACGCAGCCATCGCGCGAGATGTGACGCGGATCTTCAATTTCGTCACCGGCTATGCCGAACCGGCCGATCTCGAAGTGCTCGCCGCCAGTCCGCGCGGCATCCGCCAGCGCATGTTGCAGCACATCCGGGCCGAGGCCGAGCACGCGCGGGCCGGGCGTCCCGGCGCGATCTGGGGCAAGATGAACTCGCTCGTCGACGCCCAGATCATCGATGCGCTCTACGAGGCGAGCCAGGACGGCGTGCAGGTCGATCTCGTGGTGCGCGGCATCTGCTGCCTGAAGCCCGGCGTGCCGGGGCTCTCGGAGAACATCCGTGTGAAAAGCATCGTCGGCCGTTTCCTCGAGCATGGCCGGATCTACTGCTTCGGCAACGGACATGGGCTTCCCGATCGGCGGGCGCTGGTCTACATCAGTTCCGCCGACATGATGCCGCGCAACCTTGACCGCCGCGTCGAAGCGATGGTTCCCGTCAACAACCCAACGGTTCACGAACAGATCCTAGATCAGATCATGGTCGCCAACCTCAAAGACAACCAGCAGAGCTGGAGCGTGCTCGGTGACGGTTCGTGCCAGCGGATCGTGCCCGGTCCCGGTGAGGAGGCGTTCAACGCCCACACCTACTTCATGACCAATCCATCGCTTTCCGGCCGCGGCCACTCGCTGGCGGGAAGCTTTCCGCCGCGCGTGAAGTTTCGCGGCAGAACCTAGTAGCGCAATGCGGGTACCGCAGAATGGCTGATCACGGCAGCATGCAAGGCCGCAAGGGCAGGCTTGCCGAGCTCGAACCCATCGGGGTGATCGATATCGGTTCGCATTCGGTGCGTCTCGTCGTCTACGAGGGTGCGGTGCGGAGCCCCGTGCCGCTGTTCAACGAGAAGGTGCCATGCGGTCTCGGCCGTGGGCTCGTCTCTTCAGGACGGCTCAGTGCCGAGGGCGTCGAGCGCGCGCTGGGTGCGCTGCGCCGATTCAAGGGCATCGCGCGCAACCTTCAGGTCAAGAACATCAAGGCCATCGCAACGGCCGCGGTGCGCGAAGCGTCGAACGGGGCCGAGTTCATCAAGGCCGCGGAAGCCCAGCTCGGCGAGCCCATCGCGGTCCTTTCAGGCGAGCGGGAAGCGGAACTTGCGGCATTCGGCATCGAGATGGGTTTCAGAAATCCAAATGGCGTGGCCGGCGACCTCGGCGGCGGCAGTCTCGAGTTGATCGACGTCGTCGGCGGACGGCACAGGGCGGCCGCGACGCTGCCTCTCGGTGGTCTCAGGCTCATCGATCAGGCCGGCGGACGGATCGACCGTGCCGTCGAGATCATCGACAGCCAGATCGCGTCCCTCCCGTGGATCGGTGAAGGCCGTGGACGGCCGTTCTTCGCGGTCGGCGGCACGTGGCGCGCGCTCGGCAAGCTGCACATGGCGATGACCGACTATCCATTGCGGGTGATGCATGGATACAAACTTTCGGCGCGCGAAGCCCTCACCGTGTCCGAGGCGATCCGCAAGGCCAAACGCCTCAACGATCTGAAAGGCGGGGCGCAGGTGTCGAGGGCCCGGCGGGAGGTGCTGCCGTTCGGCGCCGCCGTGCTCGAGCGGCTGGTGCAGCGGATGCAACCGTCCGAAGTGGTGTTCTCTGTGTTCGGCATCCGGGAGGGGCTGCTCTATGCATTGCTCTCGGAGGCCGAGCGGCAGAAGGACCCCTTGATCGCGTTCGCCGAAGACTATGCGCGGCTTCGCTCGCGTTCACTGGAACACGCGCACGAACTCTGTGCTTGGACGGACGCGCTGTTCGAGACGCCTGGACCAAAGGAGACGGAGGACGACCGCCGTCTCCGCCATGCCGCCTGCCTTCTCTCCGATATCGGCTGGCGGGCGATGCCGGACTATCGTGGCGAGCAGTCGCTCAACGTGATCGCGCACGCGGCGCTCAACGGGATCGAACATCCGGGACGCGTTTTTCTCGCGCTGACCGTCTACTTTCGCCATACCGGCTCGGGCGAGACCGAGCAGGGAGACGAGCTTTCGGAGCGGCTCAAGGCGCTCGTGCCGCGACGGCTCTATCGGCGGGCGCGGATCGTCGGCGCGGCGATCCGGGCGGCGCATATGCTCTCGATCGGTATGCCGGGAACGATCGACGAGACACCGGTCCGCTTCGAGGGCGACCGGCTGGTCCTGACATTGCCGCGGGCGCACCAGCATCTCGAAGGCGAGCGGCTGCAGCGGCGCTTTGCGTCGCTCGCCGAGTTGTTCGGCTGCCGCGCCGAGATCCGGCACACACCCTGAGGCGGGGTCTCAACCGGTGGGACAGGCGCGCTCGACGATGGCGCGTGTATCGGCCCACTCGATGCCTTGGCCGTAGGTCATGCGCGGCAATCCGGAGAGACGGCTCGCAATGAAGGCGTCAGCGAGCGGCTCAGGCCCGTGGCGGCGGAGGACCACGCCAGCCGCCACGATGGCCAGCGTTTCGACGAGTTGGCGGGCGCGACGGTCGATGGCGCGCGGGT
>JBGSJD010000698.1:0-4540 GCA_041742195.1 Hyphomicrobiaceae bacterium | reverse complement strand
AGGCGACCGCGCCGCGCGCCGGGATCTTCGGCGACATCGACCGCAAGGCGCCCTGAGCCGTCCCTCTCGACGCCAGTTCCAGTTTTGCCTTCCCCGCCCCGGACACCCAGCGTCCGGGGCGGTCATCATTCTGGTGATGCGAGGCCGGTGCGCCTTGCCCCGGGACACCGCCTCGTGCAGGGTCGCCGCGATCTCGAAGCCCCTCGGAACGGCCATGACAGCGCGCGCGACGGACCGGAACTGGAACGACGTCTATTTCACGTCGCAGGACGGCCTGCGCCTCCACGCAAGATACTACGCCGCCGCGTCCGGACATCGCCGACCCGCGCTCTGCCTTCCCGGGCTCGCCCGCAACGCCCGCGATTTCCACGTGCTGGCGAGCCACTTGTCGGATCCGCGCAATCCCGCAGCCCGCGACGTCCTCGCCGTCGACTACCGCGGCCGCGGCCTGTCGGCGTGGGACCCCAACTGGCGCAACTACAATATCCAGATCGAGATGCAGGACGCCCTCGACCTGCTCACCATCGCCGGCTTCTCGGACGTTGCCGTCATCGGCACCTCCCGTGGCGGCCTCGCGGCCATGATGATGGCCTGCCTTCGCCCCGGCGCCGTGGGCGCGGTCGTCCTCAACGACATTGGGCCGATCATCGAGCGCGATGGTCTCGTCCGCTTGATCGCCTACGTGTCCCGCGTCCCCTTGCCGGCGAACTGGGACGAGGCGACGGCCCTTGTCCGCGACATGCATCGCCGCGCGTTCCCCGGCGTCCCCGAAGAGCACTGGACCGAAATCGCCCGCCAGTGGTTTAACGAGGAGAACGGCCGCCCCGCACGCGGCTTCGATCCGGAGCTGTCGAAATCATCGTCCCTGACGGACGGGCCGATGCCGGAATTGTGGCCCCAGTTCAAGGCCTTGTCACGCATCCCGACCATGGCCATCCGTGGCGAATTCTCCGACGTGCTGTCGCAGGAGACATTGAGCGACATGGCCATCGCCCACCCCCGCCTCGAAACCCATGTCACACGTGGCCAGGGCCACGCCCCCTTGCTGAGGGACCGGGCGACGGTTCTCGCTCTCGAGGAATTCCTCGTCCGCGCCGAAGCCGGCATCACCGCTGCGAGAATGCCGCTCAGACACGGCTGAATGGGCGCGCAGTCCGGCCACGTCGGGCAACGACCCGGCCGCCTCCGGCAACATTGGCGCGACCATGTGGTGGGAAACGACATGCCTCCACTTGCCATCACCGGCTCCGCCCTTTAAGAGCACGGCTTTAATGACCATCCAGGCAACAGCGTCCGCGCTTTTCTCCCGCCGCCACCTCCTCACATGCGAGGGGCTGACAGCACCGGAGATCACGTCGCTCCTCGACCTCGCCGACCAGGCCGCCGAGTTGAACCGACAGGTCAACAAGAAGCGCGATGTCTTGCGCGGCAGAACCCTTATCAATCTGTTCTTCGAAGCGTCGACCCGCACCCAGGCCTCCTTCGAACTCGCCGGCAAGCGCCTCGGCGCCGACGTCATGAACATGAACGTCTCGACGTCGTCGGTGCAGAAGGGCGAGACGCTGATCGACACGGCCATGACGCTGAACGCCATGCGCCCCGACATGATCGTCGTCCGCCACCATGCGGCCGGCGCGGTCGAGTTGCTGTCGCAGAAGGTCGATTGTTCCGTCATCAATGCCGGCGACGGTGCTCACGAGCACCCGACTCAGGCGCTCCTCGATGCGCTCACCATCCGCCGCGCGAAGGGCCGCATCGCGGGCCTGACCGTCGCCATCTGCGGCGACATCCTGCACAGCCGGGTCGCCCGCTCGAACATCCATCTGTTCAATACACTGGGCGCCCGCGTGCGCCTCGTTGCTCCATCGACACTCCTGCCGACAGGCATCGAACGGCTTGGCGCCGAGGTCTTCACCGACATGTGGAAGGGTCTCGAGGGCGCCGACATCGTGATGATGCTGCGATTGCAGCGCGAGCGCATGCAGGGCAACTATGTGCCTTCGACACGCGAGTACTATCACTTCTTCGGTCTCGACCAGGAGAAGCTCGACCAGGCCCGTCCCGACGCGCTGATCATGCATCCTGGCCCCATGAATCGCGGCGTCGAGATCGCATCCGCCATCGCCGACCATTCCCGCAGCGTCATCCGCGACCAGGTCGAGATGGGCGTCGCCGTGCGCATGGCCGTGCTCGAGGCTTTGGCGCGCAAGTTGCCGAACCATTGAGGCAGCCATGAAAAGAGCACTTCAATCCGCCGAGGCGCCCGGTGCCACGGCCTTCATCAATGCACGCCTGATCGATCCGGACAGCGGCCGCGACGAGCCCGGCGGCTTGCTGGTCACGGGTTCGACGATTGCGGATCTCGGGAGCCATCTGCGCCGCAACGCGCCCCAGGGCGCCGAGGTCGTGGACTGTCACGGCCACGTTCTGTGTCCCGGCCTCATCGACATGCAGGTATTCACCGGCGATCCGGGCCAGGAGCACCGCGAAACCTTGAAGACGGCGAGCTTCGCTGCTGCCGCGGGCGGCGTCACGACGATCATCTGCATGCCGGACACCGAGCCCGTCATCGATCAGGTGGCTCTGGTCGACTACGTCCAGCGCCGCGCCCGTGAGCGCGCCATCGTCCACGTCCACATCATGGCGGCCGTGACGCGCGGCCTGAAGGGCGAGGAGATGGCAGAGCTCGGCCTCCTCCAGCGCGCCGGCGCCATCGCCTTCACCAACGGCAAGTCGTCCATCGCGAACGCGCGCGTCATGCGCAATGCGCTGCTCTACGCCCGCGACTTCGACGCCCTCCTCGTCCATCACACGGAAGACCCCCACCTGTCGTCCGGCTCGGCCATGAACTCCTCCGAGATGTCGACGCGACTGGGCCTCCCCGGCGTGCATACGTTCGCCGAGGTCATCGTGGTCGAGCGCGACGTCCGGCTGGTGGAGATGACGCGCGGCCGCTATCACGCCGCGACCATATCCTGCAGCGAGAGCCTCGATGTCATCCGCCGCGCCAAAGCGAAGAAGCTTCCCGTCACCTGCGGCGTCTCGATCAATCACCTGACGTTGAACGAGAACGACATCGGCCCCTATCGCACGTTCTTCAAGTTGCGCCCGCCCTTGCGCTCCGAGGACGATCGCGCCGCCCTGGTGCGCGGCCTCGCCGACGGCGACATCGACATCATCGTCTCGAGCCACGATCCCCAGGACGCCGACGTCAAGCGGCGTCCCTTCGCCGAGGCGGCCGACGGCGCCATCGGCCTCGAGACGCTCGTCCCCGCGGCACTGCGCCTGTATCATTCGGGCGAGGTCGGTCTGGTCCCTCTGTTGCGCGCCATGACGATCAATCCGGCGAAGCTTCTCGGGCTGCCGACGGGCCGGCTGGCGAAAGGCGCCCCGGCCGATCTGGCCCTGATCGATCTGAACACGCCGTGGGTCGTCGATCGCGAGCAGATGCGCGCACGGTCCAAGAACTCCCCGTTCGACGAGCAGAAGGTGCAGGGGCGCGTCCTGCGGACCATGGTCGATGGCCGGACCGTCTACCAGCATGGGGCGACGGATCGCTATTGAGCCGCCACGCACCCTCCGCCGAGCCGCTTATGGAGAGCTTGCCCCGTGCTATCGAGCCCCCTCGCCCAGACAGCCCTCATGCTGCTCGTCGGCTATGCCCTCGGATCGATCCCGTTCGGGCTCTTGCTGACGCGGGCGGCCGGCCTCGGTGACGTCCGCAAGATCGGCTCCGGCAACATCGGCGCGACCAACGTGCTGCGCACCGGCAACAAGAAGCTCGCCGCGTTGACGCTGCTCCTGGACGCATTGAAGGGCACGGCTGCTGTCCTGCTCGGCGCCTGGATCGCATCCTGGCTCGCCGCCCGGGCCTACGTCGTCGAGAACCCGTTCGCGCCGGGAAGCGGCGGTATCGGCGCCGACATCGTCGTGGCCAAGGCAAAGGCTGGCGCCACGGTGCTTGTCGCAGGCCTGACAGCCGGTCTCGGCGCCTTTATCGGCCACATCTTTCCCGTCTGGCTCGGATTCAGGGGCGGCAAGGGCGTGGCCACCTACATCGGCGTGCTGATTGGCGCCGCCTGGCCGGCGGCTCTGCTGTTTGCCGGCGTGTGGTTGGCGACGGCCGCCGCGACGCGCTACTCTTCGCTGTCGGCCCTCGTCGCGACTGCAGTCGTCTTCGTCTACCTGGCCGCGACCGGCGCGCCGTTCGTCGCGCCCATCGCCGCCGTGATATCGGCCTTGCTGTTCTGGAAGCATCGGGAGAACATCAGGCGATTGATGTCGGGGACGGAGTCGAAGATTGGCGCCAAGGGATAACTCGGCCGACCTGTTCACCCCGGCGCCGCTTCCGGTCGCCCCCCTCGACGATGCCCAGCGCCTGGCGTGCCTGCGTCTCATTCGTTCGGAGAACGTGGGCCCGGTCACCTTTCGCGATCTGATCAATCACTATGGCGGCGCGCGCCAGGCCCTCGAGGCCCTTCCCGAACTCGCCCGCCGGGCCGGACGCCGAAAGCCGATCGTCATCTGCCCGGCCGATCGC
>JBGSJD010000697.1:0-8237 GCA_041742195.1 Hyphomicrobiaceae bacterium | reverse complement strand
GGCGAGCTGTCGCGCCGCCAGCGCCCGCATTTCGCTCGCGACATGCCGCAACACGTCGCCTCCCGCGCTGGCCCCTACCGCATTCTCGGAAAGGTAACGCCGGAAGGCCCGCGCTCCCGGACGCCCGTGATAGAGGCCGAGGATATGCCGCGTCACGTTGTTGAGCCGCCCGTTGCCCGCCACGTGTTGCTCGGCATAGGCCACGAGTGCGTCGAGGACATCCTCGTGCGAGCGCTCATGGGCCCGCGCGCCGAAGATCTCGCTGTCCACGTCGGCCAGCAGCCACGGGTTTTGATACGCGGCCCGTCCGAGCATCACGCCATCGACGTGCAGGAGCTGAGCCTTGGCCTGCTCGAGGTCCCCGATCCCCCCGTTGATCACGACTGTGAGGTCCGGATGCGCCGACTTGAGCCGCCAGACACGGGGGTAGTCGAGCGGCGGAATTTCCCGGTTCTCCTTGGGTGACAGGCCCTGCAGCCACGCTTTCCGCGCATGCACGATGAAGACGCGGCATCCCGCATCCGCGACCGTCGCGATGAAGCGCTCGAAATCGGCTTCGCTGTCCTGATCGTCGATACCGATACGGCACTTGACCGTCACCGGAATCGAGACGGCGTCCAACATGGCCCGGACGCACCGCGCGACGAGATCCGGATCGGCCATCAGGCAGGCGCCGAAGTTGCCCCCCTGCACCCTGTCGGATGGACAGCCGACATTGAGATTGATTTCGCCATAGCCCCATTCGGCCCCGATGGCCGCGGCGGCGGCGAGCTTGACCGGATCGCTGCCTCCGAGCTGCAGCGCCACCGGATGCTCCACGGGCGAGAAATCGAGCAGCATCGTCCGTTTCCCGAACAGCACGGCATCCGCCGTCACCATCTCGGTGTAGAGCAGCGCCTGCCGCGACAGGAGCCGATGGAAGAACCGACAATGCCGGTCCGTCCAATCCATCATGGGCGCAACAGAGAATCTATGCATTTGATTTTGCGTGATGATGTCTGATGTCTCTGCGGGTGAACGACGAACGCGGGCGATGGATCGGAAACAAGGGCATACCTTATCGAACATGTTCCGTCTCGAGGTCGAGGCCGAGAACTGGGCGGCCGAGCAGGAGAGCCGGATCGGCCGCGGCAGAAGAAAACGAACGACCAGACGATCCCTCTCGTCGCCGACACCGAATTCGATCCCACCGCCCTCAACAGGGAGCAGGGCGAGCGCACCGGCCTGCTACAAGGGAGCTCAAGCGCGCCTCACCCGGTCGGAAACCTCCACAATCTCCCGAATGTACGCGATTGTCGCCTCGGTTCCGTGCTGGAGATCGGTAGCGGCTTTGCGCGTTGGGCGAAGGTCGCCATTCTCTTCTCGGTCGATCCAGCCGCGGTCGATCAGCGCGTTGACTTTCCGCCGCACGGTCTCTCTTGGAATGCCGGAATAACTTGCGATCGAGAGAATGTTCGATGCGACCTTCTCTGAATTCGCCAGTGGCGTTTCACCGCGAAGCGCATACGACACGTCCTGACTCGCAGCCCGCTTCCAGACCCGTTGGTCCCCGATGATCGCGAGGATCAGCATCGCATCCAGATCGCCATCGAACGCCCGCCGCAGCTCCAGCATGAGATCGACGAATGCTGAAACGTGAGCGGGATAAACTTCGCCGAACCCAGAGAATAGCCAGTCCTCGTCATTCTGCATCGTGTGCTCCCTGCTCGATCGACCCGTTCAACGGCTGTTTGGCATGCTGGCCCATCTGAGCAGGGAAGATACCCAATTTGGGCAATCTCCGCATAGACGCCAGCTTGCAGCAATTCTAGCGTGTCGCCAAAGCCCCGAGCCCATGGACCATCCCGTTTTCTCGTCAGCAGTATGGAGTGTTTGGCGATGTATGATCCGACAATCTTCAGGCTGGACGGGCAAGTGGCGCTCGTCACGGGAGCAGGCGCCGGCATCGGCCGGGGCATCGCCGAGATGTTCGCGGGGGCAGGCGCGGCGGTCGTCGTGAGCGACCTGAAGGCCGAGACGGCCGAGGCTGTCGCCACTGCGATAGCGAAGGCAGGCGGCAAGGCCGTCGGCATCGCCTGCAACGTCACCAAGGAGGAGGATCTGCAGGCGGCCGTCAACACGGCCGTCGACAGGTTCGGCGGGCTCACGATCCTCGTCAACAATGCCGGCGGCGGTGGGCCGAAGCCCTTCGACATGCCGATGGCGGATTTCCGTTGGGCCTACGAAATCAACGTTTTCGCGCCTTTCCGGCTGACACAAATCGCGGTGCCTCACATGGAGAAGGCCGGCGGTGGTACTGTCCTGAACATCTCGTCGATGTCGGCCGAGAACAAGAACCAGCGCATGGCCTCCTATTCGTCGTCCAAGGCCGCGATCAGCCACCTGACGCGGAATATCGCCTTCGACCTCGGTCCCAAGAACATCCGCGTCAATGGAATTGCTCCGGGTGCCATCCGCACCGATGCGCTGGCGACCGTGCTGACGCCGGAGATCGAGCAGACGATGCTCAAGCACACGCCGATCAAGCGACTGGGCGACCCCGCCGACATCGCCGGCGCCGCGCTTTATCTGTGCTCCCCCGCTGCGGCCTGGGTAAGCGGCCAGATCCTCACGGTATCTGGCGGCGGCGTACAGGAACTCGACTGACCCCAAGTCCAGAGATCGGTTTTCAAACACCGGAGTAGCAGCCGATGTCGACCTTTGACGCCTTTGCCGAGTTTCGCATGCATGGCCACAACGTCATCATTACCGGCGGCGCTCAGAATATCGGCGCGGCCATTGCCAGGGCGCTGAGTGGCGCCGGGGCGAAAGTCATGATCGCCGACCTCAACGGCGAGAAGGCCGCCGAGACGGCCGCCGGTATCGCCGAGGAAACCGGTAACGACTGCCGAGGCATGGCGTGCGACGTGACCGACAAGGCCGCCATCGACGCGGTGGTCAAAGCAACAGTGAATGCCTTCGGCGGCATCTCGACGCTCGTCAACAATGTGGGATGGGGCGGGCGACAGCCCGACCCGGCGGCCATTCCCGAGGACGAGTTCATCAACTCCTACAAGCTCAATACGATCAGCGCCTATCGGATGAGCATGGCCTGCTTGCCCTTCCTGGAGAAGGCCGAGAACGCCTCGATCACCAATTCGGGCTCGTACTCGTCGGCCGTTCCCGCCTACGACATCCTGCCCTATGGCACCGCAAAGGCTGCGCTGAACCAGATGATGGTGTCACTGGCACATATGCTGAACAAGAAGGTGCGGGTGAACTCCGTCCTGATCGGAACTGTGGTGACCGCAGGCTATGGCGATGCGGGGATCACCCCGGAGATGCTCGAAAAGCTGAGCCACCCGGACAACCTGATCGGACGCCCCGGGCGCCCGGAGGACATCGCCAACGCCATGCTGTGGCTCTGCTCCCCTGCAGCGAGTTGGATCAGCGGACAGACGATCAACGTCCATGGCGGCGGCAATGTCGTCAGGCTGTTCGGCCAGTGATCGCCTTGGGACGATCGAGGGCCTCCAAGAGAGCCGGGAGATTTGCACCGAGCGCCGGCTCTCGTCCGCTACGGAAGCGCCAAGGGCGATCAACATGATGCACGCCGTCAGAACCTCGTTGGCGTTGGCTGCGATCGCGTTCGCCTCCACCGGACAGTCGATCGCCTCGGACGCCAACGCGCCTGTGACCGACCGCCAGATCGCTCTCATGATGTTCGTCGACTATGGGCGCTCCTATGGCTACCAGACCATGCTGGCATCGATCCAGGTCGATGCCGTGAAGGCGGATCTGGAACGCGACCAGAAACTTCTCGAGCAGAAAGAGGCACTGCTGCGAAAGAAGGCCATACCGCAGATCGAGCTCGAAATCGCGAAGCTCAAGGATAGCTGGAACCGCAAACAGCTCATCGTCGCTGAAAAGAGCCTCGCTGTCGTCGCCGCGCAATACAAGGCGATGACGGAAATGGCCAAGCACTTCGGCGGCGTGCAGATCCCCGTGAAGTCGCTCTACGAGCTTTTCCTTCGCGGCTGGGAGGCTGGATGCGAGAAGGGGCCCGACGAAGTGGAGGCCATGAAGGCGTGGGCCGATTACTCGAAGAAATCGCTGGAACGCGCGCGCCAATTGAACCGCCGGGGGAACGAGTCGCTGGCGTCGGTTCTATCGAAGGAAGCCCAGTTCAAGATCGCTCAGTCGAACTACGAGCAGCGCCAGTCGAGGTTGGACCGCTGCCGCAGCGTCCTGTTTCCAAGTTTCGACGACATAGCGGCGGTCGGACGGTGAAAGTGCTGGGGCAAGGGGGGCTTTCGAAATGACCGATACGTCGCTGCCATGGGGCACACTGTTCGGGCTCATTTTCATGACCATGGGGCCCATTCGCGCTGTGGCTGTATTCGCGAATTTCGGTGAAAGCGACAATGCGCCCGGAGTGCAGGCACTCGCCTCTCGCGCCGCTGGCCTTGCCGCAATCGCTTTCGCCGCTGCCGTGATCCTCGGTGATCAGACTCTCACCCGTTGGGGCGTTTTGTTTCTCGTGTAGCGCCCAATTCGCGTCGAGCGGCGCAATAAGCGGTCCCCTTGAGGGGCCTTGCTTCTTGCACCGGCCTCGCTGTCCGGCATGGGCCGGTTTGCCAGGCGCCTGGCCTCACCCATCTGCCGGACCGATCTCGCACGCGCAGAGCCCGGCCTTTGCCAACGGCCGCGGCGAGTCGTTGAAAACCCTCGGCTGATCCGCTGCACGGCCGAACAACCATCCTCCGCAACGGCAGCACGCAGCACCACGAACAAGCCTCGGCTGTCATGCGCGAGACACGTGGAGTTGCTACGAGCCTTCCGAACATGAAGGCCATTCGTTCGTCATTTGCGAACGAATGGGCAGGCCGGAGGGATGGGACGATGCTGTCAGTAGCCGATCTCGAAGTGACATATGCCAACGGTGTGAAGGCATTGTCCCGGACGAGCGTCAGCTTCGAGAGGGGCAGGTTCATCGTGCTTCTCGGCACATCCGGCGCCGGCAAATCAACGCTGCTGCGCTGCCTGAACGGGCTTGTCCGTCCGACGAAAGGCGATGTCCTCGTCGACGGGCGCGGCTCGATTTTCCGGTCCAATCGCACGCTTCGCGAGCATCGCCGCCATACCGGAATGGTGTTCCAGCAGCATCACCTGATCGGCCGCATGACCGCGCTCGAAAACGTACTGACCGGCCGCTTGGCGGCGCACGGCACCTGGCGCACCCTGCTGCCCCTCCCACGCGCGGACCGGATCCTCGCCCTCGAGGCGTTGGCCCGCGTGGGGCTTGCCGATCGCGCCCTGCACCGCGCCGATCAGCTGTCCGGTGGGCAACAACAGCGTGTCGGCATCGCGCGCGCCATCACGCAGCGCCCGGAGATCATCCTGGCCGACGAGCCAGTCGCAAGCCTTGATCCGGAGACGGCAGTAAAGGTGCTCGACGACCTGCACCGCATCTGTCGCGAGGATGGCATCACGACGATCGTCAGTCTTCACCAGCTGGACCTCGCGCGGAAATTCGCGGACCGGATCATTGGTCTGGCTCACGGCCAAATCGCATTCGATGGCGCACCTTCCGACCTGGGGTCGGGCGTCCTCGACAAGATCTACAAGGTGAGCGCGCCAGCATTGCTGGAAGCTGCCGAGTAGGCCCCCAAACCAGAGCGAGAGATGTACCCATGAAGCGTCGTAGTTTCCTGGCGGTCGCGCTTGCGGCCGGCCTTATGGCGGCTGCCGGTCCGGCGATCGCCGACAAGACCAACCCGGCCAAGCTGCGCATCGCGCTGCTACCCGATGAGAATGCCTCGACGATCATCCAGAATGCGCAACCTTTGAAGGCCTATCTCGAGAAGACCCTCAAAAGGGAAATCGAGATCATTGTCACGACCGACTATTCCTCGATGATCGAAGCCATGCGCTTCGGTCGCATCGAGGTCGCCTACTTCGGCCCATTCTCCTACGTTCTGGCAAAATCCAAGGCGACCGAGATCGAGCCCTTCGCTGTGGGCGTCGAGAAGGGCAAGCCCTATTACAATTCGATCGTCATCGCCAATGCCGCCGGCCCCGTGAAGTCGATCGACGACATCAAGGGCAAGCCCTTCGCCTTCGGCGATCAGGCGTCGACCTCGAGCCATCTCGCGCCGCGCACGCTCCTCGCCAAGAAGGGCCTGATCGGCGACATCGACTACAAGGTCGTCCATCTCGGCAAGCACGACGCTGTCGCTCGCGCGGTCGCTGCCGGTCAGGTCCCGGCCGGCGCGCTGTCGGAGTCGATCTTTCGCGTGCTCGTTCAGGACGGCAGGCTCGACGCCTCGAAGATCAAGGAGATCGCGCTGTCAGATCCGATTCCGAACTATCCCATGACCCTGCAGGGATATCTGGCACCGACCCTGAAGGATGCCATCAAGAAGGCATTTCTCGAACTCGACGACCCCGTCATCCTGAAGCTCTTCCGCGTCGAGAAGCTCGCGCCCGCGACGGACAAGGACTACGACGTCCTCCGCGATATGGCGACGACGCTCAAGCTCGACATCGCCAAGCTCTGAGGATCATTCCGATGACGCCATCGCGTGCTTTCGACGCGATCCTGGCCGACGAACGCCGCTCCGCCATGCGCGGAGCGGCACTCGTGTCCCTGATCGTACTGGCCTGCCTCTTCTCCTTGTGGGCCACCGGTTTCTTCGACGCGCAACGCTTTGCCGAAAGTGGCCCCGCGATCAGCCAGCTCGCCTCGGAGATGGTGCCGCCGGACTTTTCGCGCTGGCAAACCTGGTTGAGGCCGTTGGCTGACACGCTTGCAATGTCGATCGCAGGCACAGCCCTGGCCGTCGTCATTTCCTTGCCACTCGCCATTCTGGCGGCGCCGAATACCAGCCCGCACCCGGCTGTCTATTTCATTCTGCGCACCTTGCTCGCTTTTCTGCGATCGGTTCCCGAACTCATCCTCGGCGTTCTCTTCGTGGCGGCGGTGGGATTTGGCGCGCTTCCCGGCGTTCTCGCGCTCGCGCTTCATTCCGTCGGGATGGTTGGCAAATTCTATGCGGAGGCTATCGAGCACGTCGACCCGAAGCCCCTGGAGGCAGCACGCGCCGCCGGCGCCAGTCACATGCAGGTCATCCTGCACGCGGTGCTTCCGCAGGTTCTGCCGCAGCTCACCGATGTCACGATCTACCGCTGGGAGTATCACTTTCGCGCCTCGGCGGTTCTCGGCATCGTCGGCGCGGGCGGCATTGGCTTCGAGCTGATGGCGGCCTTGCGCCTGCTCAATTACGATCAGGTCTCGGCGATCCTGTTGTCCATTCTCGCGTGCGTCGTCGTTGTCGACAGCATCGGCGCGTTCTTGAGAAAATCTCTGAAATAAGAAATTCGGAGTCGATCAGAGACAATGTCCCAATTACCGATCGTCGTGCTGACGAATGCGACGTTTCCGGAGACACGCGCGCTGTTCGATGGCATCGCGCATGTCGTCGCCAATGACCAGCCCGACCCATGGCCGGACAGCGTGTTGCACGCGCACTGCCGCGGCGCCTCCGGCATCATGGCCTTCATGACCGACCGGATCGATGCCGGGCTTCTGGACGTCTGCCCGCGGCTGCGCGTCATCGGCGCGGCGCTCAAGGGCTACGACAATATCGACGTCGCAGCGGCCAGTGAGCGCGGCGTTTGGGTGACGATCTGCGAAGACCTGCTCACGGTACCGACGGCCGAGCTGGCGATCGGCCTCATGCTGTCTCTGGGTCGCCACATGGTTCGCGCCGACCGGGGCATTCGGCTTGCGGGGTTCCGCGGCTGGCGCCCCAGCTACTATGGCGTGGGGTTGGATGGCGCCAGTGTGGGGATCGTCGGCTTCGGAAAGGTCGGGCAGGCGATCGCCGACCGGCTCCTGGGCTTTGGCTGCCGGATCACCGCATTCGATGCATCGGAGGGCGGATTCCCGGAACGCTTCGCAGGCCGTATCGCCCGCCAGGGACTGTGTGAGGTCGTGGCAGATTCGGACTACGTGGTTCTGGCCCTGCCGCTCACTCCGGCGACCATGCATATCATCGATGCACGCCTGCTCGCCTCGATGAAGGCCGGAGCACTGCTGGTCAATCCGGCTCGCGGCTCTCTCGTCGACGAGCAGGCGGTCGCCGGTGCCCTGGCCTCGGGCCGTCTCGGCGGATACGCCGCTGATGTCTTCGAGTGCGAGGACTGGGCGCGCCCGGACAGGCCGGCCAGCATCGATCCGGGCCTGTGCGCCAGTG
>JBGSJD010000696.1:0-3796 GCA_041742195.1 Hyphomicrobiaceae bacterium | reverse complement strand
ATCGGTTCGGTGCTCTCGGGCGCGGCCGGCTTCATCGGCATGAACGTATCCGTGCAGGCCAACGTCCGTACGGCGGAGGCCTCGCGCCACAGCCTCGGCAAGGGCCTGACGCTCGCGTTTAACGCAGGCGCGGTGACCGGCATGCTGGTGGCCGGCCTCGCGCTTCTCGGCGTTGCGGTCTACTACTCGGTCCTGACGGCCGGGATGGGCTTTGCGACCACGAGCCGAACGGTGATCGACAGCCTCGTGGCGCTCGGCTTCGGCGCTTCGCTGATCTCGATCTTCGCGCGTCTCGGCGGCGGCATCTTCACCAAGGGCGCCGACGTCGGCGGCGATCTCGTCGGCAAGGTGGAAGCCGGCATTCCCGAGGACGATCCGCGTAACCCGGCCACCATCGCCGACAACGTCGGCGACTGCGCGGGCATGGCGGCCGACCTCTTCGAGACCTACGCCGTGACCGTGGTCGCGACGATGGTTCTCGCCGCGATCTACTTCGTCGGGCAGCCGGTCGTGACCAGCCTCATGATCTATCCGCTGGCGATCTGCGCGGCGTGCGTCGTGACCTCGATCATCGGCACGTACTTCGTCAAGCTCGGCGCCAACAACTCGATCATGGGCGCCCTTTACAAGGGCATCATCGCGACGGGCGTGCTTTCGCTCATCGCGCTCTACCCGATCACCGACAGCATGCTCGGTATGACGACGCAGTTCACCGCGCGTGGCCTGACGTTCACCGGCATGGATCTGTTCTGGTGCGGTGCCGTCGGCCTCGCGATCACGGCGGCGCTCATCGTCGTGACCGAGTACTACACCGGCATCGGCTATCGTCCGGTCCGCTCGATCAGCCAGGCGTCGGTGACGGGACACGGCACGAACGTGATCCAGGGTCTCGCGGTCAGCCTCGAGGCGTGCGCACTGCCGGCGCTCATCATCATCGCCGGCATCATCGTCTCGTTCAAGCTGGCGGGGCTGTTCGGCATCGCCATCTCCGTCACGACGATGCTGGCGCTCGCGGGCATGATCGTGGCGCTCGACGCCTTCGGTCCGGTCACGGACAACGCGGGCGGCATCGCCGAGATGGCGGGTCTGCCCAAGGAAATCCGCAAGACGACGGACGCGCTCGACGCGGTCGGCAACACCACGAAGGCCGTCACCAAGGGCTATGCGATCGGCTCGGCGGGCCTCGGCGCGCTGGTGCTCTTCGCGGCCTACAACGAGGACCTCAAGTACTTCATCTCGACCGCCAAGCCGGGCTCGCTGTTCCACAACCTGACGGTCGACTTCTCGCTGTCGAACCCCTACGTCGTGGTCGGCCTCCTGTTCGGCGGCCTGCTGCCCTACCTCTTCGGCGGCATCGCCATGACGGCCGTCGGCCGGGCTGCGGCGTCGATCGTCGAGGAAGTCCGCCGGCAGTTCAAGGAAAGGCCGGGCATCATGAAGGGCACCGAGAAGCCCGACTATGCCCGCGCCGTCGACATGCTGACGCGGTCCGCCATCAAGGAAATGGTGGTGCCGTCGCTGCTGCCGGTTCTCTCGCCGATCGTCTGCTTCTTCGTCGTCAAGTGGATCGCGGGCACGGGGCACGCGTTCGCGGCGCTCGGCGCCATGCTGCTCGGCGTGATCGTGACGGGTCTCTTCGTCGCCATCTCGATGACCTCGGGCGGCGGCGCCTGGGACAACGCCAAGAAAGCGTTCGAGGACGGCTTCGTCGACAAGGACGGCGTCCGGCACATGAAGGGCTCGGAGGCGCACAAGGCCTCGGTCACGGGCGACACGGTCGGCGATCCCTACAAGGATACGGCCGGTCCCGCCGTCAACCCGATGATCAAGATCACCAACATCGTGGCGCTCCTGCTGCTCGCGGTGCTCGCGCACTGAGGCGACTCTCGGTCCAACGATCCCGAAACGACGACGGGGCGGATCTCACGATCCGCCCCGTTCGTATTTCAGGCACTCGTGCGCCGAAGCAATTACCAGACGTTCCAGCGGATACCGGCGCGGAGCGCGTGATCGAAACTGTCGCCGATCGTCATGCGCGAATTCGCTCCGGTGCGGCCAGCGATGATTTCGCCGTAGGCGACATTGGTCGAGAAGTCGACTTCGCCGACATATGTGAAGCGATAGTTCAGATCGAGCACCATGCCCGTGTCGAGCGTGTAGGCGAGGCCGGCCGTCGCCGAAACGGCCGGGGCCAACTGATGCGCCTTCGACTTGCCCTCGAAGTTCGACGTCACGCCGACGCCGGCTCCGGTCAGGGTGTCGATCATGTCTTCCTGCGTGGCGTGGCGGCGGTCCACGCTGCGGACCGCGAAGCCCGCGCCCACGCCGACGTAGGGCACGAAGCGCGTGCCGCGCTCGGCCAGATCCCAATAGAGGTTGGCCATCAGCAGCGAGGTGCGGACCTCGGTTGACTCGTGGACGTTGCCGTCAATGCGCCGGTCGAGAGCGAGCGCGGGGTCCAACCGGTAAGAGTAGGCGCCGCGGGCCGTTACCGTGCTCTTGGTGCGGACGTCGAACGTCGCATCGGTGCGCAGGCGCGGCGTCAGGTACATGCCCACGCCGACGCCGCCCGTCATGAACGTGTCGAAATCGGGATTGAACCAGGAGGGGTTCATGCCGAACGCCGGGCCCTCGACCGGATCCCGGTCATAGCCGAACGTCATGCCCTGCTCGGCGATATCGGGCTCGGAGGTGAGGCCCACGCCGACGTCGGCGCGAAGATACCACTTGAAGGTCTCGACGACCGGAATGGGCGCGGGGACGGCGATGCCGCCGCGATCCTTGACGCTGCCCCGGTTCCAGTCGGCCGCCTCGGCGGCCGGGACGAAGGTTGCGAGCGCGAGGCCCACGGAGAATAGCTTTGTGCTCAGTCGCATTGGCGTCGATTCCCTACATCACCCTGCCGGGGCCCGGACTTCGGACCTGCAGCACCGCCCGAGGCGGAAGCGTTCGCGCGACTGTCCCAGAGAGACCCAACGGGGGCCTCGACTACGCCGACGCACAAACCAGGAGATCGACGACTTCTTCCTCGTGCCGAAACTTCCCCGAGATTGCCCCACACAGCTAAAAAAAGGCTTAAGCGGCGGCTCATTTTGCAGCATGCGGCCGAAATCGGGGTCGGCGGACCGCGCGAGTGAATTGCGGCGCCGCGCCGGGACGCCTAAAAGGCGCGTCGAACGCGCTGCCGACGCCGCTCGAAGGAGGCCCAGGCGTCGGCGGCTTGCCAACTCCGATCGCGGACCGGCCATGACAGATACTGCCCCCGATGCCCAGCGCGGCTATTTCGCCATCGGCGCTGAACGCAGCTCGAAGAGCCTCAACCTCGGCAACCTGATGCGCTCGGCGCATGCGTTCGGCGGCGCCTTCACGTTCACCATCGGCGCCGCCTACAGCGCGCTCGAGGCGATCGCCGATACGTCGCGCGGAAGCCAGCATCTGCCTCATTACGACTGGCGGACGGTCGACGACCTGATCCTGCCGCGAGGGTGCCAACTCGTCGGCGTGGAGCTGATCGACGACGCCATCGACCTGCCGCGCTTTCTGCATCCGGCGCAGGCGGCCTATGTGCTCGGTCCGGAGAAGGGGTCGCTGTCGCCGGATCTGCTCGCACGCTGCAACGTCACCGTGAAAATCCCGACGCGCTTCTGCGTCAATGTCGCGATGGCCGGCGCTATCGTGATGTACGATCGTATCGTGTCGCGCCGCCCCCTGCCGCGTCTGCCGCGCTGACGGATGGGCGACGGCAGGCCGATGCCCGGCTGCCGACGGAGAAGACGCCATGCGCCTGCCGATCCTC
>JBGSJD010000695.1:0-4304 GCA_041742195.1 Hyphomicrobiaceae bacterium | reverse complement strand
GCAGCCGGGAGCGCTGCCGGCCAGCGGCATGGCGTCCACTTCCTCGACAATCGCGTCCTTACGCTCGGCCGCGTCCGGGTGATCGGTACGACGCTGTGGGCCGACTACGCGCTCTATGGGGCCGAGCGGCGCGCCGAGATGATGGACATCGCACGCCGCCGGATGATGGATCACCGGCGCATCCTGACCGAGCCCGGCGCGTTCCTCACGCCCGAGCAGTCCCTCGTCCTGCACGAGGAGGCGCGGGCGTTTCTCGAAGCGGCCCTGGCATCCGCTCACGACGGCCCGACCGTCGTCGTCACGCACCACGGACCGCATCGCATGAGCCTTGCCGAGAAGTTCCGCGACGACCTGCTGTCGGCCGCCTTCATTTCCGATCTGGCGCCGCTGATCGACGGCCACCAGCCAGCGCTCTGGTTGCATGGCCACACGCACGTGGGGCTCGACTATCGCACGGGGCAGACGCGCGTGATCTGCAATCCGCACGGCTACGGCGACGAGAACCCCGCGTTCGATCCGAGGCTCGTTGTCGACATCGCGTGACGATCAGACGGGTTCACGGGCGTCGCGCGTCTCAGAGGGTCGCGAGCGCGGCCTTCAACTTCGCGGCCACGGCGGCGAGGACCTCGGGCTTCTCCATCGTCGCCGTATGGGGGCCGAGCTTCACGCCGTCCCAGCGGGGCAGGACGTGGAAGTGGAGATGGAAGACCACCTGGCCGCCGGCCGGCTCGTTGAACTGCTGGATGGTGATGCCCTGGGCGCCAAAAGCCGTCATCTGGGCGCGCCCGATGCGCTGGACGGTGGCGAGGCAGGCGGCGAGCTGCTCGGGCGTCGCGTCCAGCACATTGCGGGCCGGGGTCTTCGGGATGACCAGCGCGTGGCCCTCGCAGCGGGGCATGATGTCCATGAAGGCGAGCGTGGCCGCGTCCTCGTAGACCTTGTGGGCCGGCAGCTCGCCACGCAGTATCTTTGCGAACACATTGCTCGGGTCGTAGGTCATGGGAGCCTCTTCCTCGGGGCGGCGCGGCAATCGCCAACATCGTGGCATGGCTGTTAACGGCGCCTCAACCATGCCGTCAAGGCGGGGCGTCGCGTTAAGGCGTGCTTAGGCACGTCGGCGCGAAGCTGCGGGCCATGACACGCACAGCTTACATGACGTCGCTCGCCTCGTTCACCGGTGGCTCGGACGACCTGGACATCGTACCGGCGCACCTCGCGGCCCGCCGGACGCAGCGCCGGCTCATGGCCATCGCGTCGGCTCTCGCCGTTCTGGTACTGGCGGTCACGCTCTATCAGGGCGCCATCGTGCTCAGAACGCCGCCGGACCTGGTGACGTTCGCGTTCCGCGTGTGAGCGCTGCCGGCCATCGCGCCGTGGCCTAGATCCTATAGACGTTGAGACCGTTCTCGGCACAGATGGCGCGATGCTGTGCCGGCGTGATGCCGGCCGGAAACGCCCGGAACGGATCGTCGAAATCCCAGTGCGGGTAGTCCGACGCGAACAGAAGCCGGTCGTGGCCGACCCACTGCAGCGTATCGAGCAGGTGGTGGCGGTTCTCCGGCTCTTCCATCGGCTGGGTCGAGATCCAGATGTGCTCGCGGATGTACTCGGACGGCTTCCGGCGGAGGTGTGAGAGTTCGTCCCGGTTCCTCTCGAAGATCTTGTCGAGGCGCCATGTCAGCGGCGGCAGCCAGCCGAAGCCGCCCTCCACGATCACCACCTTGAGCTTCGGGAACTCCTCGAACACGCCCTCCATGACGAGGCTGGTGACGACGGTCTGGGCCGAGGTCGAATGGCCGCCGGCGCCTTCCTCGATGTAGTAGGACGGCCAGCCGGCGCCCGTGACCGGATGACCGCTGGTCCCGAACACGTGGAACGCCATCGGCAGGTTGTGAGCCTGAGCTGCCGCGTAGATCGGCCAGTACCGGCGATTGCCGAGCGGATCAGCCGACCGCGTCAGGCAGAAGACCTGGGCGTAGTCCTTCATGTGACCGACGCGCTCGATCTCCTTGGCGGACGCATAGGCGTCCTCGTAGGGCACGACGACCGCGGCGCGCAGCCGGCGATCCTTCGATGTCCACGCCTCGCGCTGCCACTCGTTCGTCGCGCGGCAGAACGCGGCGCCGAACGCCGTGTTGAGTTCGCCCTGCCCCGTATTGCCGAGGGGACCGAGGACACCGAGTTCGACGCCGGCCGGGTCGAGATACTGCTTCTGCATCAGCTCGAGCGACGAGCCGGGACGACCGGAGCCATCCTCGGGCCAGGCGTCGCGGCGCGAAGCGAGCGGCGCCGACTTCGGGTAGGGTTCGACCGTCGCGCTGCCATGGCGACGGCGGAAGCCGTACGTCATGGCGTGATCCCACCACTTCTTCTCGACGAACGGCTTCAGGCACGACATCGACTTGACGGCCGGGTGGATGTCGCTGTCGACGATCGCCAGCCGGTTGGTGGGCTCGGCCGACGGCTTCTCGTCGGCTGCGGGCGGGGCATCGAGGGGCATGTCGGCCTCCGTGAGTCGGATCTGGTATCGGGTCAGGGTGCGAGACGGGCGTAGGTCGCCCGGGGATTGTCGATCAGGACCTTGCGACGCAACGCAGCGTTGAAATTTGCAGGCAGCATAGCATCGCCGTCGTGCTGCCAGTGAGGGAAATCAGACGAGAAGAGCAGCATGTCCTCGGACGGGAGCTGATCCAGGATGCGCTCGAGCATGGCCGGGTCGTCCGGAACGTCCAGCGGCGCGGTGGTCAGACGAATGTGGTCGCGGACGATTTCGCTCGGCAGACGATCGATCCATGGCACCTCGAGGCGCACGCCGCGCCAGAACTTGGAGAGCCGCCAGAGATAGGGCGCGAGCCAGGTGACACCCGATTCGATCAGCACCGCCTTGAGCCCCGGGTATTTCACGAACACGCCCTCGGCGACCAGACTGCCCACCTGGGCGTGCATGGCGAGCGACGAGGCGGCGTAGTCCTCGGACCAATAGGTCGGCCAGCCGGAGCCGGTGACGGCATGGTGATAGCTGGAGCCCGCATGAATGCCGATCGGCAGGCCGTGGCGCTCGCAGGCGGCATAGATCGGCCAGTAGCGGCTCTTGCCCAGCGGCTCCTCGGTGCCGGCGATGAAGAGTGCCTGCACGAAGCGGCGGTCCGGGGCGCAGCGCTCGATCTCGGCCACGGCGCGCTCGGTCGACTGGTAGGGCACGACGATCGAGGCCCGATAGCGCGGGTCGCGATCGAGCCATTCGTGGCGGACCCAGTCGTTGACCGCGGCTGCAAAGGCCGCCGCCATGTGCTCGTCGCGGATCATCTGGACGGCATAGAGACAATTCAGGATCGCGTGGCCAAAACCATGCCGATCGAGCAGCGCCGAGGCCGTCCGCCCGGCGTCCTCATCGGGCTTGCTGGCTGCGAGATCGGCGCGGAGCGTCATCGGCGCCCGCCTCGGGTAGGCGATGGTCTCGAAGCTGTCGATGCCACGGACCTCGACGGTCTCGCTCCAGTAGCTGTCCATGTAGCGGCGCAGCGCGTTGATGTCCGGCACGCGCGGATGAACGTCGCAGTCGATCGCCCCAGTCCAATCGGTGGTCACGCTTCGCTCCCTGTCGTTAGAGCAATCCTTCCATGCGTCGCCGCGCGTTTCCAGCCCCTTCGATGCGGGAGCGGCGGGAAGAGCGGACTGATCGCCTCGGAAGCGCAGCAAGGCTGGCTCGGCGCGGCCCGATCAAGATCACGATCACGATCACTTGATTACGAAACGATACGGACCCTATTTACATTTTATCTGAACGATGTTTATATTCAATCCATCGAACGGGGCACACAACGAGGCCGCTTCCGCAGCCACCCCGAACCAGACACAGACGGAGACTTCCCATGAAGACCATCGTCGCCTCCATCATCGCCCTCGGCCTCCTCGCCGGCGCCGCTTCGGCCTCGACCTCCACGCCCGTCCACGCCGACATGACCACGGCCGACTGGTGCAACCCCTACTACGGCAAGTGAGGCGGCGCCCCGCAAACGTCCTCCCACCCGCCGCATTGTGAAGCCATCGGGAACGGCTCTCTCCCCGCCGCCGACCTCCCGGTCCAGCTTCGAAGTCCTACTGGTGCCGATACTGCAGACGATTATTCTTCGTGCGCCCCCGAAGCTTCGGCTTCGGGGGCTTTTCGCTTTACGGACCGCAGGGCGCCAATGCGTCAGCGACGACGGCGATGGACCACGCCAAAGCCCTTGCGGGATGCCGCACCGGCTCGGAGACCCCGCGCGGCATAGAGCGACGGACGCGCCACCGGAGCGGGGCGCGGG
>JBGSJD010000694.1:0-1702 GCA_041742195.1 Hyphomicrobiaceae bacterium | reverse complement strand
CGGGGCCTCGCCGGGGCAGCGCCCCGACGCCTTGCGCGGGCGTAGCTCAGTTGGTTAGAGCGCCGGCCTGTCACGCCGGAGGCCGCGGGTTCAAGTCCCGTCGCTCGCGCCACTCTCCCTTCGAACAGTACCATCAGGGCTCAGCCCCGCCGCGGCATGCGGAAGGGCAGCATTGCCTGGACGATCGGCTGCGAGAAGCGGGTCAGCGACAGCGATTCGTGAACAGACGTCGTGCGCGTGCCGCCGATGTCGTGCTCGATGAGCGATCGGGCATAGAACGGGCCGTCCTCCCAGCACTGCAGCAGGCGTGGCGTCGTGCCGGGGGTGGCCCGTGCAACCAGGGGCATGCGCCAGAGCGTGGTGCCGAACGGGACCAGCGTATCGCTGCCGCCGCCGGGTGGTTCCACCTTCGGGCCGCCATCGGCGCCATAGGTCGCCCGAAGCCCGTGGCGGCTTCCGTCGGACAGGATCACGTCATAGTCGATCGCGGTTCGATCGGGCTCGATCGAACGCGACCACGTCCAGGATCGGAAGGCGGCCTCGAGCGGCTCGTCGCCGCGATTGTGGTCGACGTAGGCGTGGCCGGACCAGTCGGGAACGTCGCCGTCCATGGCGACGCGCACGCGGGCGAGTGGCGCGACCGGCTGCCAGACGTGCCGACCGGACGGGTGGATCGCAAATGCGGTCATGCCCGGTGCGACCGGCGTGACCGTGATCGTGCCGCGGACCCGGCGTGGTAGCGGAACCGCCATCTCGTCGACGTGGATTTCGAGATCACCGTTGGCGGTCCATGCAAGGGCGCTCGGCCCGACCGAAAGCCTCTCGGCTGTCCGTGCGAGCCGGCGTCGGCCGCGTTCGGTCATGGTCCAGCGGTAGCCGGCGTCGCCGTAGAGGGCGACGTTGATGGCGCAATGGTCTTCGGGGTCGGCGGGGCCCCACCGGCGCCGGGTGGCGTAGTAGGGCGAGAATACGCTCCCGACGAAAGCGATCAGCGTCAATCCGTGACAGCCGTCGTCGCTCAGTGCATCGAGATACCACCAGGCGTAGCCGCCGGGCTGGACGTTCAGATCGAACGGCGGTCTTTCAGCCACGCTTGTGCCGCCAAACGTCCCGACAGGGCCGCCATCGGCAGGCCTGCTCCCGGATGGACGCTCCCCCCCGCGAGATAGAGCCCCGGCAGTTTCGTCCGGGCGCCCGGGCGGCGGAACGAGGCCGTCCAGCCGTGAGACGCCATGCCGTAGATCGCCCCGTCGGTCCCGGGATAGCGGGTCGCGAAGATCGCCGGGCCGGCGTGCATCTCGCCCGTCACCTGCAGCCGCAGACCGCATCGCTCCAGCGTCCTCATCATCGCGGTGCGGCATGCTTCGATATCCTCCGGACGGGCAAGCGACCGGCCGGCGTCGGCGGGCGCGTTGACGATCATGAACAGGCGCTCCCGCGCGGGCGGCGCAGAACCTTCTTGGCGATCCGCGGCGCAGACGTAGACGGTCGGATCGGATGGCGGCCGACGGCGCGTGAACAGATCGTCGAACTCCTGCTTCGACGAGCGGGAGAAAAAGACCGTGTGGTGCGCCAGGGGAAAGTCTTCGGCGCGGGCCGCGAAGCCCCATGTCGCGGCCGACAGCGAGCGCGGCGACATGCCGTCGGCCACGACAGCGGATCGGGCCGGCGCGCCGAGGAGGCCGCCCGCAAGCGCGCCGAC
>JBGSJD010000693.1:0-16070 GCA_041742195.1 Hyphomicrobiaceae bacterium | reverse complement strand
TTTCACCGCGCTGAAGGGCAAGGTCGTGGCGGTCCTCGGCCAAGGCGCCTCGGCGGCCGACAATGCCGCGTGCGCGCTGGAGGCCGGCGCCGCTGCCGTTCACATGTTCGTTCGCCGCCCCGAGCTGCAGCGCGTACAACCCTACTTGTGGCTGACGTTCGCGGGTTTCCTGCGTCACATCGGCGAGATGCCGGACGAATGGCGCTGGCGCTTCATGCGACACATACTCACGCTGCGCGAGAGCTTCCCGCAAGAAACATACGATCGGATGCGCCGGCACGCGAATTTCCGCATCCACCTCGCTGCCGGCTGGGTCGGCGCACGCATGGCGGGCTCCCGCGTCGTGATCGAGACGGCCAAAGGCCCCTTCGAGGCCGACTATCTGATCAGCGGGACGGGAATCGACATCGACCCGGGGCAACGCCCCGAACTGGCCCAGTTTGCCGTCGACATCGCGACCTGGGGTGACCGCTACACGCCGCCCCCGAACGAGCGCGATACCCGACTGGCCCGCTATCCCTACCATGCACCAGACGGATCGTTCGCCGAGAAGGTGCCCGGCAAGGCGCCGTGGCTCGCCGACATCTTCGACTTCACGATTGCTACGACGATGAGCTTCGGCCCGTGCGGTTGCTCGATCAATGCCATGACGATCGCGGTGCCGCGGCTGGTCGCCGGCATCACGCGGGGACTGTTTGCCGCCGACCTCGAACATCATTGGCAATCGCTGCAGGCCTTCGATCGAACGGTCTTCGAGCCGGCACTGGAGGATCGAGGCTAGTCTCGCAGTATACAATGATCTGAGGTTAGCTGTGCCGCGGGCTTATCCCTCCAGCGGAAATCGGGCGCGAACTGATCCCTGGCATCGGCCGAATGCCCATGAGGTCATTGGCTGCGATGGTAAGGTCCGCGAGGACGCTCATCGAGCATGTCGCCAGATTCAACGCAATTCGCACCGGCGGCCGCGCAGCAGATTTGGGAAGCCACAGGGGTGTGCCTGTTGTTCGGGCAAATTTGCGTCGCGCGCCCAGAATAGCGGCGCTGGCATCCGTTGTGCCCGAAAGTGCAGCGTTGCAGAATTCCTGGATGCGATCGTGAACAGGACATCTCTGATCGCACCAAGGAGGCAGCCCTTTCATGAACACTCTTTTGCTCGCCTGCCCGAACCCGTTTCGGCCGCCGCGCAGCCCCGCCGCTTGCGGGTCTTGAAGGACGTGCTCTCGCTGGCGGAGACTGCCATTCGGCAGGCTCTTGCCCGCAGGGTGTTCCGCGATGCGGGCTGCGCCGAATACCGGTCGTTGTCGGGAAGGTGAGCCGATCTACGAGCATGAATGATCACCTCAACACTCGAGAGACGAGCGCATGTGCGGAATAGTCGGACTGTTCCTGAAGGACAAATCGCTGGAGCCTGAGCTCGGTCGGCTTACGGCGGCGATGCTGCACGAAATGCGAGGTCGCGGACCCGACAGCGCGGGTTTCGCGGTCTACGGCGATGCCGATAGCGGCATCTCTAAAATTTGCGCCGTACGGCGCTCCGAGACCTTGGACTGGGCCGATGTGGCCGAACGCCTGCGCAAGGCACTCGACATCGACGTTGGCGTCAGGGTCGTGGCGGATCATGCGATCCTGAGCACGCGCGATGACGGCGAGACCGTGCGCAAGTGGGTGATCGACAACGTGCCAGACGCCACCGTCCTGAGCCAAGGCAGCAGCGTCGAGATCTACAAGGGCGTGGGCGATCCCGATGAGATCGCGGATCGGCTGGAACTCGCCTCGTTCAGTGGAACGCATGCGATCGGGCACACGCGCATGGCGACTGAAAGCGCCGTCACGATCGCCGGGTCTCATCCATTCTCGACGGGCAGCGACACCTGCCTCGTTCACAACGGCTCGCTATCGAACCACAACCGGCTTCGCGAGAGCCTTAAACGCTGTGGCGAACGGTTCCAGACCGAGAACGACACCGAAGTAGCCGCTGGCTATCTGTCGTGGCGGATGCGGTCGGGGGACACGCTCCGGCAGGCCCTGGAGAACTCACTCAGGGATCTCGACGGGTTCTATACCTTCGTCGTCGGCACGCGAGACGGTTTCGCCGTGCTGCGCGATCCGGTTGCTTGCAAGCCCGCTGTCATGGCTGAAACCGATCAGTGGGTCGGTTTCGGATCGGAGTTCCGTGCACTCGCCACCCTGCCTGGCATCGATAGCGCGCGGATCTGGGAGCCCGCTCCGGCAACCGTCTATGCCTGGAGCCGGAGCTGATCGATGGCACAACAGTCCACGACGGGTTCGCGAGCCGACGACGGGCGCAACAGCAGCCTCGACTTGGCAACGTCGACACTGCGCGACGTCAATCACCTCCTGCAAACGTCCGAAGCCGGCGCTTTCACGATACGGAACCCGCGCGGCGCGCATGCGCTAGCGGCCGGCCTTCAGGGTGACCTCGACGTCACGATCGAAGGCCACGTCGGCTACTACTGCGGCGGCATGAACAAGCAGGCGCGGATCACGATCAATGGCAACGCCGGAACGGGCGTCGCCGAAAACATGATGTCTGGCCGCGTTCATGTGAAAGGCGATGCCTCACAGTCGGCCGGCGCGACCGGCTGCGGCGGATTGCTCGTGATCGACGGCAACGCGTCTGCTCGGCTCGGCATATCGCTTCGTGGCCTCGACATCGTCGTCAAAGGCTCGATCGGCCACATGGCTGCGTTCATGGCGCAGGCCGGAAACATCGTCGTTCTGGGCGATGCCGGCGAAGCCCTCGGCGACAGCATCTACGAGGCGCGCTTGTTCGTGCGCGGCTCGGTTGCGAGCCTTGGCACGGACTGCATCGAGAAGCCCATGCGCGACGAGCACAAGCAGGCTGTGCGCGCACTGCTCGACGCAGCCGGCGTCGGAGCCGACGTGCATGTCGACCAGTTCAGGCGCTACGGGTCGGCACGCAAGCTCTACAATTTCCACATCGACAACCTGGGGTCCTACTGATGAGCGGCGACGAGCGTTGGATCCACACGCCTCCGCGTGAGTCGGCGACTTTCGATCGCCAGACCATTGCCGAGATTCACAGAGCTGCCGCCACCGGCATCTATGACATCCGTGGGTTCGGCGCGAAACGGAAACTGCCGCATTTCGACGATCTGCTGTTTCTCGGCGCCTCGATAAGCCGCTATCCGCTCGAGGGGTATCGCGAGAAATGCGGTACCAATGTCGTGCTCGGCACGCGGTTTGCGAAGACGCCGATCGAACTCAAGATACCTGTAACGATCGCGGGCATGAGTTTCGGCTCGCTGTCGGCGCCCGCCAAGGAGGCATTGGGCCGCGGAGCGTCGGCCGCCGGCACATCAACGACAACAGGCGACGGCGGCATGACACCCGAAGAGCGCGCCGCGTCTAGCCTGCTCGTCTACCAATATCTGCCGTCGCGCTACGGCATGGAGCCGGACCAGATCCGCAAGGCCGACGCGATCGAGATCGTGGTCGGCCAGGGGGCCAAGCCGGGTGGCGGCGGCATGCTGCTCGGCCAGAAGATCTCCGACCGCGTGGCGAAGATGCGAACATTGCCGCCCGGCATCGACCAGCGGTCGGCCTGTCGCCATCCTGACTGGACAGGGCCTGACGATCTGGAGATCAAGATCCTCGAATTGCGCGAGATCACCGGCTGGGAAAAGCCGATCTACGTGAAGGTCGGCGCTGCCCGGCCCTACTATGACGTTGCACTGGCGGTGAAGTCCGGCGCCGACGTCGTGGTGCTCGATGGCATGCAGGGCGGCACGGCCGCGACGCAGGACGTTTTCATCGAGCATTGCGGTCTGCCGATCCTCGCCGCCATCCGGCCAGCTGTTCAGGCGCTGATCGACCTCGACATGCATCGCAAGGTTCAGCTGATCGTATCGGGTGGCATCAGAACCGGTGCCGATGTCGCCAAGGCGCTAGCCTTGGGCGCCGATGCCGTGTCGATCGGCACCGCGGCATTGATTGCGCTCGGCGACAATCACCCGCGATGGGAGGCGGAATACAACAAGCTGGGCACGACCGCGGGCTGCTACGACGATTGGCACGAAGGCCGCGACCCAGCCGGCATCACCACGCAAGATCCTGAACTCACCAAGCGGCTGGACCCGGTCGCGGCCGGCCAGCGACTTGCCAATTATTTGGCCGTCCTGACGCTCGAATGCCAGACAATCGCGCGCGCAAACGGCAAGAGCCACGTGCACAATCTGGAGCCGGAGGACCTCGTCGCCCTGACGATCGAGGCGGCTGCCATGGCACAGGTGCCTCTGGCTGGGACACAATGGATTCCAGGCCGCAAGGATTAGGCACGCCGCGACGGCGCGGGCGACGGAGTGACCGGCAAACGCTCAGACCATCCAGGGGAGGATTGCGACCATGTCACTTGCCGCCTACGCCGAACAGAATGGCGTCAAGTATTTCCTCATCTCGTTCGTCGACCTGTTCGGCGTGATGCGATCGAAATTGGTCCCTGCGACCGCGATCGAGAAGGTCTCGAGCTCCGGGGCCGGGTTTGCGGGATTTGCCGCCTGGTTCGACATGACGCCGGCACACCCTGACGTTCTTGTGATGCCCGATCCGGAGACCGTCATCCAACTCCCCTGGAAGCGCGAGGTCGCCTGGGTCACGGGCGATTTGATGATGGACGGCAAGCCCGTCGAGCAGAACCCGCGCCAGGTACTCAAGCGTGTGATGGCAGACGCGGCCCGCGACGGATACGTGATGAAGACCGGTGTGGAGTGCGAGTACTTCCTGATCACGCCGGATGGCCAGCAGATCTCCGATGCAGCCGACACCCACACCAAGCCCTGCTACGATCAGCAGGCGTTGATGCGCCGATACGATATCATCACCGAGATCTGCGACAGCATGATTGCGCTGGGATGGCAGCCGTATCAGAACGACCACGAGGACGCGAACGGTCAGTTCGAGATGAATTGGGAGTTCGACGACTGCCTCAAGACCGCGGATCGGCACGCGTTCTTCAAGTTCATGGTGAAGTCGATCGCCGAAAAGCACGGGCTGCGCGCGACGTTCATGCCAAAGCCGTTCCCCAACCTGACCGGGAATGGCTGCCATGCGCATGTGTCGCTGTGGTCGACGTCATCGGGGGCGCCACTGTTCGAGGACGAGCGCGGCGAGTTGGGCCTGTCGAGTCTCGGCTACCACTTCATCGGCGGCCTCGTCCATTCCGCCGACGCGCTCGTTGCGATCACCAATCCGACGGTCAACTCCTACAAGCGCATCAACGCGCCGCGAACGGTCTCCGGCGCGACTTGGTCGCCAAACACCGTCACGTTCGGCGGTAACAATCGAACCCACATGATCCGCATCCCGGATGCTGGACGCTTCGAATTCCGCCTGCCCGATGGCGCGGCCAATCCGTATCTGCTTCCGGCTGGCATTCTCGCCGCTGGGCTCGACGGCATCCGGAACAATCGCAGTCCCGGGGAGCGGCTCGATATCGACATGTACACGCAGGGTCATCTCGCGAAGGACGCGAAACGCCTGCCAATCAACTTGCTGGATGCATTGCGCTGCCTCGAGAGATCGAGCGTGCTTGCGTCGTCCCTCGGCGAGCGGACCGTCGGCTCCTACCTGAAGCTGAAGCATGCCGAATGGAACGATTATGCGCGCCACCTGACCGAGTGGGAACGGCTCACGACGCTCGACTGCTGAGCGAGTGAGCGTTGAGGCGTCAAGTTCGTGGTGCGTCACGCGTCGGATTCTCGACGATGGGTCACGGACGCCGCATGGCCCGAACCGGAGGCTGGCTGCTTTCCCGTGGCAGCGCTTCTCGTATCCGACGCTGTACGGTGCTTGAGGTAGCGCGACGAGACCGCAGCGCCGATCTTCGGACCGATCGCCTTTGACACTGTCCGCAACGGGACCTCACTCATAATGAGGAGCCGCGATGTGTGTGGTGCGTAGCCCTTCATACCTTCATCCGAAGCTGGAGATTTCGCTCTTCTTCGCGACGGGCGGGCTGGTGTCGCCAGCGGGATTGAGCAGCGAGATCGGAGCTGAGTTTCCGATCGCTTCGTGTGGTCTTGCCTCGTTGTAGTCTCTACGCCGCGACGCCAGCGTCTCTCGCGCGTCAGCCAGCGTCATGAACCAGTGCGCATTGAGGCACCTCCGCACGTAAACGCCCATTGAACGCCTCTACAGACGCGTTTTTTGTTGGCGTGCCAAGCCGCGAGAAGTCCAGTATGACGTGGTGTGCGTAGACCCAAAGCTCGAGATCTCGCGACACGAATTCAGAGCTGTGGTCGTCGATCGCGCCAGGACGTCATCCGCTCATAGGTGTGCCCGACACGCAGGACTTGGGCGTCCTCGAAAGGTCGCCCGACAATCTGCATTGAGAGCGGGAGGCCTTGGAGATCGAAGCCGTTGCAGATCGAAAGCGCGGGTGATCCCGACACATTGAATGGCATCGTAAATGTAGGGGCCTCGAAACTCCCGTACTTGGTCATCGCGCTTAGTCTTGGCGCTGATGTTGCCGTTGTCGGCAGCGCCAACACATCGACCGACGTCATCACCTTTGCCAAGGCGGTCCGCAACTCCCGACGCAGACGCATGGCGGCCATATAGTCGGCTGATGTGATGAATGCACCGAGCGCACAGCGGTCGCGGAAGTATTCGCCGTAGTCGTTGTACCGCTCCTTCAACCAAGGCTCGTGCACCGAATAGGCCTCGCTGATCATGAGGATCATGCCGCAGGAGAACCAGTCATCGAGTGGCGGAAGCCTGACATCGGTTATGATGGCACCTGCCTGCCGAAGCACGCCCATGGATGTCTCGAAAGCCGCGCCGACATCGTCTGAGATGCTGGTGTCCGTCTCGAAGAAATGCCTCACGACACCGATACGGAGACCGGCTATGCCGCCTCCGATCGAGGCCCGGAAGCTCGGCAGGTCGATCTTTGCGCTCGCGGGATCGGCCGGGTCGTGCCCGGCCATTGCATCGAGAAGCATTGCGCAGTCCTCGGCGGTCCAGGCGAGCGGTCCCGCATGATCGAGCGAGAACGCCAGCGGTTGGATGCCGGAGCGGCTGAGCAGGCCATAGGTGGGCTTGATGCCGGCCAGCCCGCAGAAGGAGGACGGCGTTCTGATGGAACCGCCCGTGTCGGAGCCTGTACCCCCGAGAATGAAGCCGGCAGCGACGGCAGCGCCCGTACCGCTGGAGGATCCCCCGGTGAAGTGCTCGGTGTTCCAGGGATTGCGCGCTGGCGGCCACGGCAGGTCGAAGCTCGGTCCACCCCAGGCGAACTCATGTGTTGCGAGCTTGCCGAACGACACGACGCCGGCTTCGGCAAGCTTCGCCACGGTGTATGCGTCCTGCTTTGGGACGTAGTCTTTCAGCAATCTGGAATGGGCGGTCGTCGCCAATCCGCCCGTTTCGAATATGTCCTTGTAAGCGAACGGAATGCCCTGCAGCGGGCCTTTCAGGTGGCCCTCCCTGATCTCGGCCTCGGCTTTCTTCGCCTGCGCGAGCGCACGCGCCTTGTCGAGATGGATGAAGCTGTTGATCCGCGCTTCACTGGCCTCGATCCGGGCGAGGCAGGCTTCTGCCAGCGCTACCGGCGAAAGTTTTCCAGAACCGATGTCGGCAGCCGCCTCGGCGATCGACGGAACGGGATGCATGGCAATCACCTCAATCGGCCGCCTTGAAGATGCTGGCGGGCTCAGCCTCGCGCTGCCTCACGCCATCGCCACGAACGCGCGCCGCCATCCGCACGATGTGTCCGTAACCAACGAAAAGCTCCGATCTCTGCCCTTCGTCGAGTTTCAATCCGCTCCGGCGGAGCTGCGCCTCGAAAGCTTCCTTGTCCTTCCCGATTTCCGTCACGTTGCAACTCGCCCCCGTTGTCGATCAGCTCATGTTCGCGTCGATGATTGGCGCCAATGCCTCCGCGATCGCCAGCAGGCGCGGCTCACCGAACCGCGGCCCGACGAGCTGCATACCGACGGGGAGGCCGCCCGGCCCTTTGGTCACCGGCACGGAGAGGCACGGCACGTGGAGCAGCGTCCACATGACGTTCATCGCCCATGCCCCCATCGCATCGGATCCGAGCGGCGCCTCGCCCAAAGCGGCAGGCGTGAGAACCGCATCCAGATCGGCATCAAATAGCTGATCAAAGATGCGACGCCCCTCAGCCGCAATGTCATACGCCGCCGCGAGATCAGCCGCTGTAATGCCTTTTGCATTCTCGACGCGATCGCGGAAATCCTGATGAAGGAGATGATGGTTCTCGACATACTCCGCCAGGAAATGCGGGAGACCCTCTGCGTGCATGATCGTGTCTTGCGCCGCAGGGAGCTTGTCGAAAAGCGGTGGCAGATCGAGCGGCCTCACTTTGACACCGGCCTCCGCCAAGCGGCTGGAGGCCAGCTCGAAGGCCTTGTGACTGCTCGGTTGCGCCAAATGCCAGGTTGGCGAGCGGCAGACACCGATGTTTAGGTCTTTCAGTACGACGTCGGACCTCGTCGACAGGCCGCGCAACCGAAATGTCTGGGCGACCAGTGCAAGATCGGCCACCGAGCGCCCATACCAGCCGATCGTATCCAAACTCGGCGCGTATTGCCGGGCACCGGGCCACGCGACAGCGCCATGAGTTGGCTTCAAAGCGTAGAGGCCATTGTAGGAGGCTGGGCGGATGAGGGAGCCCGCTGTCTGTGTACCGAACGCCAGCGGCACCTGACCATCCGCGACGGCAGCCGCCGAGCCCGAAGATGATCCACCAGGAGTATGTGCGAGGTTGAACGGATTGCGCGTCGCCGCACGGCGGCCGCCGGCAGCGAATTCAACTGTATCGGTCTTCCCGAGAATGATGGCGCCTTGTGCGCGGACGATGCGAACGCACTCGGCGTCGATCGCGGGCTGATAGCGCGCGTAGATCGGCGAGTTGCTCGTCGTCGGCATATCGCACGTATCGATGACGTCCTTCACGCCCATCGGGATGCCGTGAAGCGGTCCAAGGATCGTCCCCGCGCTCCGGGATCTGTCGCGGTCGCGGGCTGTCCGGAGCGCTGCGTCTGGGTCGATGTAGCACCAGGCCTTCACCTGGCCGTCTCGGCTTTCGATGCGGTCGAGACAGGCTTTCGTCAGGGCCTCCGATGTCAACGTTCCCTCGGCCATTGCCTGGGCTGCACGGGCCGCGTCGTATCCAAGCGGGAGAGGCAGCACATCGATCATAGTGGCACCTTGAAAATGCTTGCCGGCTCGCTCCCCTTGGAGGGCATTCGCTTGAGGCGGCCCGCCACGCTTGCGACCCGCGTTCCGAGCGTTGCCATGCGTTCGATTTCGGCATCCGTCTCCAGCTTCACCCCGTGGAGCGAGGCGAACGCAACGATCTCTTCACGGCTCCACGTCCTGGTTGTCATGCGGGTCTCCTGCCGAACCAATGATGCTTGACGTCAAAGCGACGGACGCCGTCCGCGCTCGCCGATGGCACATTCGACCACGTGAGCCACTCGATAGATCGTGGCCTCGTCGAAGTAGCGGCCGGCGATCTGCATGCTCGTCGGGAGCCCGTCCGCATCGAAACCAGTCGGGAGCGACAGGGCAGGATGTCCGGTGACATTGAAGATCGCCGTCGCGGCATGCATCGTGAACTCAACCAGCTTCTTCTGGTCGTCGAACGTCGGTGCCGTGGCAAACGTGCAGGGAGTGAGGATCGCGTCGCACGTCCGCACCACCGCATCCGTGCTGACGGCGAGTTGCCGCCGCAGTCGCTGGGCTGCCAGGAAATCGGCTGCACGCAGCGTGAACCCCGACGTCATCTTGTCCCGGAGCGCCCGCCCCATGAGATGGCGGCGTTCGAGGAAATCCTGTTCGTGGATGGAGAATGACTCACCCCAGTTGATGACCGACGTCACATTCCGGTACTCCTCGAGCGTCGCCGGAAGTCCGACCTCCACGACCTCGGCGCCAGCATCGCGAAGGGCCGCCTCCGCCTTGTGAAGGTTCGCTGCAACGTCAGGAGAAAGCACTGGTGCACCCGCTCCGAAGTCGCGGACGATCCCGATCGTCATTCCCCGGACGCCTTCACCCAGCCCGCGACTGAAATTGGGCACCGACGCGACGGCCGATTGCGGATCCCGGGGATCGAAGCCAGAAATCGCCTCGAGCACGATCGCGCTGTCCCGCACGGTCCAGGTCAGCGGCCCCGTCACATCCAGTGACCAGCAGTTGGGCAAGCAGCCGGCGCGACTGACACGGCCGTAAGTGGCCTTCATTCCGACGACGCCGGTCGCGGCGGCCGGCAGGCGGATCGATCCCCCCGTGTCGGACCCTAGCCCGAAGAGGGCCGTTCCCGCCGCCACGCCAGTTCCCACGCCCGTCGATGACCCGCCCGTGAAATGCGCGATGTTCCAGGCATTGCGGGCCAAGGGAAACGGCAGCTCGTCGTAGATCTCGCCCGTGCCGGTGCCAAACTCCCAGGTATTCATTTTACCCAGCAGGATCGCACCCTGTGCCTCCAGCTTCTCGATGATCGTGGCTGTTTCGTCGGCCACATAATCGAGCATCAGGCGTGAGCCGCCCGTCGTTGGCACGCCTGCGACGTGATAGTTGTCCTTCACCCCAAACGGAATTCCGTGCAGTGGCCCCTTCCAGCGCCCGTCAGCAATCTCGCGTTCCGCCTGCCGGGCCCGCATGAGCGCGCGATCCGCGAGGACGGCGATGTAGCTGTGAAGTTTGGAATCGACCGCGGCAATGCGCGCCAGATAATGCTCGACCAAGTCCACCGGAGACAACTTGCGTCCTGCAAGCAGCTTGCTCGCGGCGGCGATGTCGAAGAAGTCGCTACGCGCTACGGCGGTAACGGCAGCCGGGGCGTCCATCGGCGATACTCCCGAACGGCGTGACAGTTGGTGGGAATTGCAATCAACACTAAGTGGAATGGCGGCTCCTGCACGCACGAATTCACGGCACAAATCGGCGGAAAATTCACAAGCGGTGCCGAGCCCGGAGGCTTTTCGGAGCGTCGGCGTCTCCACGAGCACCTCGCGGCTGCTCGGCGCTCAGCTCAGGTCGACCACGTCCTCATGGACGTTCTCCGGTCCCGCCCGCGTCTCGATCCAGGCGGCTGGGACCTAGGCGAGACATGTCTCAAGAGCAAGAGTGTGGCCCGGCAAAAAGATGCGTGATCAATGGTTTGTCGTTTGCGCCACCAACTGCTTCTGGCGGCTGGCACGGAGCGGGCACAGGGGCGCTGGGACATATGAGGCCACCCCTCTCCTTGCTATTAGTGCCGCCCTCACTGATGGGCCCGCGGCGCTCCCTGATCGGGCCGCAGAATTCCCTGTTGTTCTCGCGGCAATGGTTCGACATAAGAAACTGTGTTTGAATATAAAAATGCCATTTTGAGCCAATCTTCAAGGCCAGAAAGCGCGACATTGCCCCGTTGCTGAGACCCGTACGCCGCAGACCGCCAGCACAGCCACCTCGTTCCTCGAAATTGCGGATTTGTGATAGTTTCGCAGACGTAGCCGGATTGCGTCGGCATGGCCGCTGGGTACGGCCTTCGGCATCGCTCCAGTGCTATGACGCGGCGCGCATTGAGTTGAGGCGGCGTGTGGTGTAGTTGGCGAACGAGATGGCGATGCGGATCGGCTGGCGTTTCTGCCTCCCCTCGACGGCATCGTCGGGAGGTGGCTGTGGACGAGACAAAGATTGACCTGACGGCCATGGGGCGCATGGCGAAGGGGCTGGCCTTCATCGTCGGCGCCACGCATCCGGCAACGGTCGCCATGCAAACAGCCGCCGACAGCGGTGCCGACAAGGACGTCAAGGCGGCCCGCGCGCAGTTCCTCAAGCTGAAGCCCGGTGATCGTCGTGCCGTCATGGAGATGATCGCGGACTGATCCGCCGAGGATCGAGACGAGGCCGGACTGCGAATTTGGCAAGGGGAACTGCGGAAGTCGTCGTGCTCGGCGCGTGACCAAAGCCGCAGATCACGATATAATGACGGCCCCTTCAAGCGGTGATCACGCATCGTGCGCGCCGCTCTCACGCTCACAAAAGCGACAGGAAGCATGCGCGACTTCAAAGACAAGCTGACCGACCGGCTACAGAATTCCAAGCAGGCAAAGCAGGCCCTCATCCAGAAGATGCGGGAAGCGCCCAAGCCCGACGACGAGGAAGTCGTGGCGCGACGCGCCGCGAAGTCGGCGCTTGTGGCCGCGAACAAGGTCGAGCGCGAGCGGCGCCGGGCTGAGAAGGAGGCCGCGACGCGGCTCGAGGCTGAGCAAAAGGCCGCCGCAGAAGCTGCCGCGTTGGCGGAGGCCGAGCAGAAAAAGCGCGAGGAAGCCGAGAAGCTCGTCGCACTCCTCGCCGCACAGAAGGCCGCCCGCGACGCGAGCTATGCGGCCCGCAAGAAGCGCAAGGCCTGACACGGCACGCCATCTGACGAACAGGCACGAGCCGGGTTGAGGCGCGCCGCGCTGACGAAGCCGGTCGGCGCGGCGGGAAAGCTATGGCCCGCAGCGCTGCCTGATCGGGCCGCGAACATCCCGGCTGGCCCCGCCTGGGTTGGTCGCCATCAGCCGATCATGCTGCGTCGCAAATCAGCATTCGGGAGTGACACCGGAGCCGAGGATGCGAGAAGGCACCCGTGTCCGGCGCCCCGTTCGCGACGGACTGCTGGCGGCGGCCAGCCCCCATCTCATGCCTGTTGCCGACCGCTTTATGCGCCGCGCATGCGCAGACCGTCGGGGTCGTAAAGCGGCCGCAGACTGGCCTCGGCCTGTACACGAACACCGGCCACTTCGATCTCGAACCTGGGCGCAAGCACACTGGCGGCGGCTTCTTTCGGGTCGCACGGCAGATAGCCGAGCCCGATGCCGGCCCCGAGTGTATGCCCATAGGCGCCCGACGTGAGGAAGCCGACCACGTGGCCGTCGCGCACGATCGGCTCCGTCCCGTAGAGCAACGGCTCCGGATCGGTGAGCTTGAACTGGACGAGCCGCCGCTCGAGGCCTGCGGCCCGCTTGGCAAGGACCGCGTCGCGCCCGATGAAGTCACCGAACCGGCCCCGCGCCTTTGCCGCCTTGACCGCGAACCCGAGCCCGGCTTCGAGCACGTGGTCTTCGTCGCCGATGTCGTGGCCGAAATGCCGAAAGGCCTTTTCCAGCCGAAGCGCGTCCATCGCGTGCATCCCGGCAAGCCGCAATCCATGCCGCTCACCGGCGTCCAGGATGGTCTCGAAGACATGCCGTGCGAACTCGGTCGGCATGTAGAGCTCGAACCCCGACTCTCCGACGTAGGAAATGCGGTGTGCCCGCACCATCGCCATCCCGATTTCGATCTCCCGCGCCGTGCCGAAGGGGAAGGCGCTGAACGACAGGTCGGACGGTGAGCGCTCCTGCAACACGGCGGCCGCCGTCGGCCCCATGACGGCGAAGCACGCTTCCCCGCTCGTCGCGTCGAACACCGCGCAGCGCGCCTCGTCCGGGATGTGGCGTCGGAGCCATGCAAGATCCCGCACCGTCGTCGCCGCCGACGTGACGACCAGGAACGACGTCTCGCCGAGCCGTGTCACGGTCAGGTCCGCCTCGATGCCGCCGCGCGCGTTGAGCCACTGCGTGTAGACGATACGCCCCGGCTCGACCGCGACGTCGTTGGCCGAGACGCGCTGCAGCACGGCTTCGGCGTCCGGTCCCTCGACCCGGAACTTTCCGAACGCGCTCATGTCGAAAAGCCCTGCCGCCGTCCGGACGGCATGATGCTCCGCCGCCGCATGCGCGAACCAGTTCTGCCGGCCCCACGAGTAGCGATAGGCGGCCGTCTCGCCCTTCGCCACGTCTTCTGCCGGCAGGAACCAGTTGGCGCGTTCCCAACCCGCTGCCTCGCCGAAGCACGCGCCACGCGCCGCCAGCTGCTCATGCACCGGCGAATGCCGGACACCGCGACCGGTCGCATACTGGCGATACGGGAAATGATCGGCATAGAGGAGGCCGAGCGTTTCGCTGACGCGTGCGGTGATGAAGCTCCGCGCCGCCTGATAGGGAACGACCCGGCGCACGTCAACGTCCCACAGGTCGAATGGTGGCGCCCCGTCGACGATCCACTGCGCGAGCGCCATGCCGGCTCCGCCAGCCGACTGGATCCCCACCGAATTGAAGCCGCAGGCGACATAGAAGTTCCGGAGCTGCGGCGCCTCGCCGAGCAGGTAGCGATTGTCGTGGGTGAAACTCTCCGGCCCGTTGAAGAACGTGCGGATGCCGAGCTTGCCGAGCAGCGGCACGCGTCGGGTGGCTGTCTCCAGGATCGGCGCGAAGTGCTCGACGTCCTCCGGTAGTTGATCGAAGCAGAAATCTTCGGGGATACCGTCGACGCCCCATGGCTTCGCTTTCGGCTCGAAGGCGCCGAGCATGATCTTGCCCGCGTCCTCCTTGTAGTAGGCGCACTCGTCCGGGACGCGGAGGACCGGCAGGTTGCGCGGCACGTCGGGCGAGGCCTCGGTGACGATGTAGAAGTGTTCGCAAGCCTGCAGCGGCAGCGGCACGCCAGCCATCGCGCCGACCGTCCGCCCCCACATTCCCGCGCAATTGACCACGACTTCGGCCGCGATCGGCCCTTGATCCGTGACGACGCCCGTGACGATGCCCTTGCTCTGCGCGATGGCCGTCACCTTGACGCCCTCGATCACTTTCACGCCGCGGTTGCTCGCGCCGCGCGCCATCGACAGCGCGATGTTGCCCGGATCGCCCTGCCCGTCCCGCGCCAGATAGACCGCACCCACCGCGCCGCTGACGTCGAGCAGGGGATGCCGGCGCGCGGCTTCGGCCACCGAGATCGTCTCCACCTCGACGCCATAGGAGCGCGCCATGGAGGCGCCGCGCTTCAGCTCTTCGTACCGCTCGTCGGTCAACGCGAGACTGATCGAGCCGACGCGCTTGAACCCCGTTGCGACGCCGGTCTCGGCCTCCAGCGCTCCGTAGAGCTCCTGGCTGTATTTGGCCAGCCGGGTCATGTTGGCCGTCGCGCGAAGTTGCCCGATCAGTCCCGCCGCGTGCCACGTCGTGCCGCTGGTCAATTGCTTCCGCTCGAGTAGCACGACGTCGGTCCAGCCGAGTTTCGCCAGATGGTAGGCGACCGAGCAGCCAGCGACGCCGCCGCCGATGATCACGACTCGTGCTCTATCCGGGACCATGGGGCATCCTGCTGACTGGAGTGGGGGTGATCACCGTTCGCGGCGGGACTGGCAGCGCACTCGCCAGAGCTTCGCCATCGTGTAACATCGAGAGTAGAGCGGGTCCCGTTCACGGGCAACACGAGGTCGGGATGAGGGTCGGAATCGAGGTCGGCGGTACGTTCACGGATCTGGTCGCGATCGGCCGCGACGGCATTATCGTCACCAAGGTGCCGAGCGTGCCGAGCGCCCCCGACGAGGGCGCCTTCGACGCTCTGATCGCGAGCGGAATTCCTCTGGCCGCCATCGAGGAACTGGCGCACGGCTCGACCGTCGCGACGAACGCGGTCCTCGAGCGCAAGGGCGCCAGCATCGCGTTTGTCACCACCAAGGGGTTCCGCGACATCCTCGCCCTGCAGCGACATGGTCGCGACCGCATTTACGATCTGGAGTACCAGAAGCCCGTCCCCGTCGTCGAACGATCGGCGAGCTTCGAGGTGGCCGAGCGCGTCATCGCCGACGGCTCGGTCGTAACGCCGCTCGACGAGGCCGCGATCGAGCGTGAGCTGCTGCCAAGCCTTGCGGCCGGCGGCTTCGAGGCCGTGGCGGTCTGCCTGCTCAACGGCTACGTCAATCCCGCTCACGAACGCCGGGTTCGCGAGCTGATCGCCAGCCGTTTGCCGGACCTGCACGTGACGCTCTCGTCCGATGTGACGCGCGAGTTCCGCGAGTACGAGCGGGCCTCGACGACGACGCTGTCGGCTTATGTCCAGCCTGTTATCGATCGCTACCTCGCGCGTTTCTCCGAGCGCCTCGGCGCCAGCGGCTTCACTGGCCACTTCAGCGTCATGCAGTCGAACGGCGGCCGTCTCCCGGCCGACGGCATGCGCGGGAGCGCCATCAACGCGCTGCTGTCGGGCCCGGC
>JBGSJD010000692.1:0-2797 GCA_041742195.1 Hyphomicrobiaceae bacterium | reverse complement strand
CGCAGGGGCCGGCACTGCTGGATGGCGGCGCGCGCCCCTCGATCTCGCCGCAGTCGCCGCAGTCGACGCGGTACGTGTCGAACCACGCTGCGGGGACGGTCGTGATCGATACGTCTGCGCGGCGGCTCTATCTCGTCCAGTCGGCGACGACGGCGCTGGTCTATCCGGTGGCCGTCGGGCGCGAGGGCTTCACCTGGACAGGGACGCAGCGCATCAGCCGGGTGGCGAGCTGGCCCGACTGGCATCCGCCGGCGGAGATGCGCCAGCGTGATCCGAGACTGCCGATCAAGATGACCGGCGGCTTGCGCAACCCGCTCGGTGCCAAGGCGCTCTATCTCGGCAACACGCTCTATCGCATCCATGGTTCCAACGATGCGCGGACCATCGGGCGCGCGGCGTCGTCGGGCTGCTTCCGGATGCACAATCATCATGTGGTCGATCTGGCGCGACGGGTCGGCGTCGGCACGCGGGTCGTCGTGCTGCGTGGATCGGGAACGCGGACCGCCCAGGCCCGCTGAGCTTCGCGCGCGAGCGCCAGACCGACATACGGTGTCGACCTCAGGCCCCTGCCAGTCGCTGGCGGGGGCTTGGTCGTTCCGGCGCGTTTCTTGCTCTGGATGGAGCCGAAACGCGCGGCACGTTCACGTTCGCGACAGACCGTCTTCACAACACCGGTCGCAATCCCATATCTTAGCGTGAGGGAGTAGAGCGCCATGATATCGCGAGTTTTTCTCAGTTTGATCCCATTGGTTCTGGGTGCCGTTCCGGCCGCCGCGCAAGGGTGGTGGTGGGATACGGCCCCGCGTGACAGGGGGTATCGAGAGTACCGGGAGCGGAGCTACGGCTATCCGCCCGGCTACTCGTACCGGTCGCCGCCCAGCTACGGCTATGGCCGTGGGTATGACCGTTACGAAGACGACGAGGACGATTTCGACGAGCCGCGCCCGCAGCGGCAGGCACGCCCGTTCCCGAAGCTGATGGACGGCGGCGGACGTCCCGCCATCCAGCCGATCGCTCCGCAGTCTGTCGCCTACGAGAGCCGACACCCGGTCGGGACCATCATCATCGATACCGCCGGACGCCAGCTGCTGCTGATCCAGCAAGGCGGCACGGCGCTTCGATATCCGATTTCGGTCGGCCGCGAAGGCTTTACGTGGGTCGGTACCGAGAAGGTCAGCCGGATCGCGGCGTGGCCGGACTGGCACCCGCCGGCCGAAATGCGGGAGCGCGATCCGAAGCTGCCTGAAAAAATGACGGGCGGCGTCAAGAATCCTCTCGGCGCGAAAGCGATCTATCTCGGCAACACGCTGTATCGTATCCACGGCACCAACGACGCGAAAAGCATCGGCCGTGCGGCGTCGTCGGGTTGTTTTCGGATGCTCAACGGCCACGTCGTCGATCTGGCCGAGCGGGTGCAGATCGGAGCCGCTGTCGTCGTGTCGCCGAACCTGCGGGCGGCCGAAGCGATGCCGGCCATTTCCCGGCCGCCTGCCCGTCAGGGATCCTGAGCCTGACGGCGGCCGTCACGGTGCGGCCAAGATGAGGCTTACGGCGCTCCCTCGAGGAACCGGACGGGAGCGCCGCCGGCGCTCTCCTCGATCTCTCCCTGCCACATCACGCGGCGGCCGCGGACGAAAGTCCCGACCGGCCAGCCCTTGACGCGCACGCCGTCGTAGGGCGTCCAGCGCGACCGGGACTGGATCCAGGCGTTGGTGATCGTTTCCGTGCGACCGAGATCGACGACAGTCAGGTCGGCGTCGTAGCCGACGGCGATCCGGCCCTTGCCCTGCATGCCGAAGATGCGTTGCGGGCCGGCGCTCGTCAGATCGACGAGGCGCGAGAGCGTGAGGCGGCCGGCGTTGACGTGATCCAGCATGAGGGGAACCAGCGTCTGCACGCCCGTCATGCCCGAATGGCTCTCTGGATAGGGATGGTGCTTTTCCTCCTCGGTGTGCGGGGCGTGATCGGAGCCGAGCACGTCGACGGTGCCGTCGGCGATGCCGGCCCAGATGCGGCGGCGATGGCTCTCGTCGCGCACCGGCGGGTTCATCTGGGCGAAGGTGCCGAGCCGCTCGTAACACTCAGGGGCAACGAGGGTCAGGTGATGCGGCGTCACTTCGCACGTCGCCCAGTCCTTGTGATCGCGGAGCCAGGCGATCTCGTCGGCGGTCGAGATGTGCAGGACATGGATGCGGCGGCGATGCTTCTCGGCGAGACCGACGAGCCGGCGGGTGGCGATCATCGCGGCTTCGGGATCGCGCCAGAGGGGATGGGTCGCCGGATTGCCATGCTCGCGGAGGCCGGCGCGGGCGCGAAGTCGCGCCTCGTCCTCGGAGTGAAACGCCGCGCGGCGCGACAGACGGGCGACGATGCGGTCGAGGGAGGGCTCGTCCTCCACCAGAAGATCGCCGGTCGAGGCGCCCATGAAGACCTTGATGCCGGCGGAGGCCTCGAGCCGCTCGAGGGCCGGGATGTCGTCGATGTTCTCGCGGGTGCCGCCGACATAGAAGGCGAAGTCGCAATGCATGCGGTTGCGGGCGCGGGCGACCTTATCGGCGAGCGCTTCGGCGCTCGTCGTCAGAGGCTTCGTATTCGGCATTTCGAAGACCGCCGTGACGCCTCCCATGACAGCCGCGCGGCTACCGGTGTGGAGATCTTCTTTCTGTTCGAGGCCGGGCTCGCGGAAATGCACCTGGCTGTCGATCACGCCGGGGAGGATGTGCAGGCCTTTGGCGTCGATCACTTCGGCGGCGCGGGCGGCGCCGAGCTGGCCGACGGCGGCGATCCGGCCATCGCG
>JBGSJD010000691.1:0-1997 GCA_041742195.1 Hyphomicrobiaceae bacterium | reverse complement strand
CGGCGGCGATGGCCTTGTCGGCGGTCCGCGAACCGATCACGAGCGGGTAGCCCGCCTTGGCCCAGCGGCGTGCGAGCCCCGTGCCGAGGTCGCCGGTGCCGCCGATGATCGAGAGTGTCGGCAGGGTGTCTGTCATCGCGTGTGATCTCGTTCGCAAAAAGAGGAGGTTGGTCGGTGTCTTACGGCCAATCAGCGGCCGGGGATCATCTCGGGCAGCGTCACGACCTCGATGCCGGATTTGTCGAGGCCGGCACGCACGGCCTTGGCCACCTCGACGGCGCTCGGCTCGTCGCCGTGGACGCAGATGGTGTCGACCGAGACCTTGACGATCTTGCCGCTGCGCGCGCGGACCTCGCCATGCTCGACCATGCGCAGGGCCTGTTCGAGCGCGGCCGCCGGGTCGCGGTAGACAGTGCCCGGGATCGAGCGGGAGGCAAGGTTGCCGTCCTCCTCGTACTGGCGGTCGGCGAAGCCCTCGCGCGCCAGGGGAAGGCCCAGCTCGAGCGCGGCCTTTTCCATCTCGGAGCCGGCGAGGGCCACGTAGATGATCGAGGGATCAACGGTCTTGATGGCGCGGCCGATGGCCATGGCGTAGCCGCGGTCGTTGGCTGCCATGTTGGCGAGGGCGCCATGGGCCTTCAGATGCGTGACCCGCAAGCCGGCATAGCAGGCGATCGCCTGCAAGGCGCCGATCTGGTAGGCGGTCATGTATTCGAGGTCGTCGGTGCGCATCTTGATCTCGCGCCGGCCGAAGCCCCACAGGTCGTTGAAGCCCGGGTGGGCTCCGATCGATACGCCGAGGTCCTTCGCCAGCATGACGATCCGGTGCATGGTCGCGTGGTCGCCGGCGTGGAACCCGCAAGCGACGCTCGCCGACTTGATGATGCGCATGAGGGCGGCATCGTCGCCGATGTCGTAAGCGCCCCAGCCTTCCGCGATGTCGGCGTTGAGATTGATGCGCCGCGCCATTTCCACTCCGTCTCCCGCAACTGGTCGCCCGGCGATGCTATGGCCTTTGACAGCCCACGACAATCGCTGTCTCTATGGCGGCATCGACGGCTTCTTCCCTCTCATTCATCCCATGATGCAACCCCCACTCAAGGCCCGCTTCCTGCCCGCTGGAGATACGGCGCTCGTCGTCGAGTTCGGCGATACGGCCGAGCGGGCGCTCAACGACCGGGTGCTGGCGCTTGCCGACGCCATCACGGCAGGCGGCATCGACGGGGTCGTGGAGCTGGTGCCCACGTTCCGGTCGCTGATGATCCACTATGATCCGTCGCGCATCGGCGCGCAGGCGCTCGCCCGGGCCGTCAGCCCGTTGATCGGGCAGCAGGCGGACACCGCTCATCACGGGCGCCTCTGGTGCCTCCCCGCTGTCTATGGTGGCGAGTTCGGGCCTGATCTGGCCGAAGTCGCGGAGCGGACGGGGTTCAGCGAGGACGCGGTCGTGCGGCTGCACACCGGGGTCGACTACCACGTCTACACGCTCGGCTTCCTGCCGGGCTATCCGTACATGGGGGACGGCCCCGAAGAGCTGGCGCTGCCGCGCCGCGAAACGCCGCGGATCAGGGTGCCGATGGGCTCCGTGTGCATCGCTTTCCGGCAGGCGGGTGTCTATTCGCTGGAAAGTCCGGGCGGCTGGCATCTGCTGGGGCGGACGCCGGTGCGTCTCTTCGATCCGAGGCGGGAGAACGCGGTGCTGCTCGCGCCCGGAGATACCGTGCGCTTCGAACCGATCTCGGCCGACGCGTTCCGGCAGCTCGAGGGGCAGGCAGCTCGGGGGGAACTCGAGGTCAAGCCGGCCGAGGTTGCGGCATGAGGCCGGTTCTCAAGGTCGTCCAGCCCGGCCTCAGCACGACGATCCAGGATCTGGGTCGGATCGGGTCGCAACGGCTCGGCATTCCGGTTTCGGGGGCGCTCGATGCGGTCGCGCTGCGGGTCGCCAACGTGCTGGTCGGGAACCCGCAGGGCACCGGCGCGCTCGAGATGGCGGTGCT
>JBGSJD010000690.1:0-6156 GCA_041742195.1 Hyphomicrobiaceae bacterium | reverse complement strand
CCAGGACCGTGCTCGCCAGCGTGATGGCGGCCAGGATCATCGTCGCGGCCGACACATTGCCGTCCGCGAGGCTGCTCGCATCGAGCGCCGAGATCCCGAAGATCAAGGTCGGAATGTAGAGCGGCAGGACCAGCAGCGCGATGAGCAGGCCGCCGCGCCTGCTGCGAAGGGTCAGAGCCGCGCCAATCGCGCCGATGAAGCTGATCGCCGGAGTGCCGAGCAGCATGGTCGCGACCAGCGCCGGATAGGCCGATAGCTCCATGTTGAGCATCAGGCCGAGCAAGGGCGCGAGCAACGTCAGCGGGACGCCGGTCGACAGCCAGTGGGCGAGCGCTTTTGCCACCACCGTCATTTCGAGCGGCAGCGGCGCCGTCGCCAGCACCTCGAGCACGCCATCCTCATGATCCGCCTCGAACAGGCGCGGCAGCGACAGCAGCGCCGAGAGCAACAGCGCGACCCAGAGCACGCCCGGCGCGATCCGGGTCAGCAGATTGAGGTCCGGTCCGAGGCTCAACGGCAGCATCGAGACGACCACAAGATTGAAGCCGAGCGCCGTTCCCAGGGCGCCGCCTTCGCGGAATGCGAGCCGGAGATCGCGGCGGAGGATGGTCAGGAAGGCGCTCACGGAAGCTGGTCCTCCACTTCGGTCGTGTGCCGACCGGTGGGCTCGAGCCGCACCTCCCGCTCGTTCTCGAAGCCGAGCGGCTGATGCGTCGTCGCGACGACGATGCCACCGCGGCGACGGAATGCGTCCACCGCGCCCGCAAGCACCTCACGACTTGCGGCGTCCAGCGATACGGCCGGCTCGTCCAGCAGCCAGACGGGGCGATCCGCCAGCAGGAGGCGCACCAGACCGAGGCGACGCTTCTGGCCGGCGGACAGGTAGCTCGCCTGGATACCCGCCAAATCGGCAAGGCGCAGCGCATCGAGTGCGATGTCCGTCCGGCCGGGGGAGCCGCCAAGGACATCCGACCAGAAAACCGCGTTCTCCCGGACGGTCAGCGCCGGCCGAATGGCGTTCAAATGGCCCACGAAATGGCACTGTTCACCGACCGAGGCCTCGGCATCGCCCGTGTCGCGCACGAGGCGGACCGTGCCGGCTGCGGGCGACAGAAGGCCGGCGATGGTCCTCAATACAGTCGTCTTGCCGGCGCCGTTGGGACCCGTCAGCACGACGGCTTCGCCGGCCTGGACCTCGAACGACAGGTCCCGCAGAACCACCCGGTCTCCGCGCGCAACGGTCAGGCGATCGAGGGTGAGAGCCGTGGGCGGGGTCATGGGAAAGTCGGGACTCGCATGTTCTGGCCGAGCCGAAGCACGCCCTTCCCCCTTGGCGACAGCGGGTTCCGGGCCTTATAAGGCCGGATTGAGCCCGGAGGCCAGCCCAATGCGGCGGGCCCTATGCCGTGCACTCGCGTGCCCGGGTGGCATCACGGCTTCGAGGAGATCGCTGCGCATGAGCCTCACCCCAACGTCACTTGATTCTTTCAATTGCCGCAAGACACTCACCGTCGGCTCGAAAACCTACGAGTACTTCTCGCTTCCGGACGCCGAGAGGAACGGCCTCGCCGGCATATCCAAGCTGCCTTACTCGCTCAAGGTTCTGCTCGAGAACCTGCTCCGCTTCGAGGATGGCCGGTCGGTCAAGGCCGACGACATCCGCGCCATGGCCAAGTGGCTCGAGACCCGGACCTCCAAGGCCGAGATCGCCTACAGGCCGGCGCGCGTGCTGCTGCAGGATTTCACCGGCGTGCCCTGCGTCGTCGATCTCGCGGCCATGCGTGACGCCATGCGGGCGATGGGCGGCGATCCCGCCAAGATCAATCCGCTGGTCCCCGTCGACCTCGTGATCGACCACTCCGTTCAGGTCGATTACTTCGGCACGGCCGACGCGTTCAAGAAGAACGTCGACATCGAGTACGAGCGCAACAAGGAGCGCTACGAGTTCCTCCGCTGGGGCGGTTCGGCCTTCAACAACTTCAAGGTCGTGCCTCCCGGTACCGGCATTTGCCACCAGGTCAACCTCGAGTATCTGGCGCAGACCGTGTGGACGCGGCAGGTCGGCGCGGTGGAGCAGGCGTTCCCCGACACGTGCATCGGCACCGACAGCCACACGACGATGGTGAACGGTCTCGCGGTGCTCGGCTGGGGCGTCGGCGGCATCGAGGCCGAGGCCGCGATGCTCGGGCAGCCGGTGGCGATGGTCATTCCCGAAGTGATCGGCTTCCGCCTCAAAGGCCGCCTCAAGGAAGGCATCACGGCGACGGATCTCGTGCTCACGTGCACGCAGATGCTGCGCAAGCGCGGCGTAGTCGAGAAGTTCGTCGAGTTCTTCGGCGACGGCCTCGATCACCTGAGCCTCGAGGACCGGGCGACGATCGCCAACATGGCTCCCGAATACGGCGCCACGTGCGGCTTCTTCCCGGTCGACGGCGACACCATCAAGTTCCTCAAAGCCACGGGGCGTGCCGCCGAGCGGGTGGCACTCGTCGAGGCCTACTCGAAGGCACAGGGCATGTGGCGGGAAGCCGGCCACGAACCGGTCTTCACCGACGTGCTCGAGCTCGACATCTCGACCGTCGAGCCGTCGCTCGCCGGACCCAAGCGGCCGCAGGACCGGGTGTTGCTCGCCGACGCCAAGACCGGCTTCGCGAAGTCCGCGCCGGAAATCGTCAAGGGCGCCCAGCCGGGTCGCAAGGTGCCGGTCGAGGGCCAGGACTACCAGCTCGGCGACGGCGATGTCGTCATCGCGGCCATCACGTCGTGCACGAACACGTCGAACCCGTCGGTGCTGATCGCCGCCGGTCTCGTCGCCCGCAACGCGCGGGCCAAGGGCCTCAGCGTCAAGCCGTGGGTCAAGACCTCGTTCGCGCCGGGCTCTCAGGTGGTCACGGATTATCTCGACAAGGCCGGCCTCACGACCGATCTCGACGCGATGGGCTTCAACCTGACCGGCTACGGCTGCACGGTCTGCATCGGTAACTCGGGCCCGCTGCCGGAACACGTTTCCAAGGCGATCTCCGACGGCAACCTGGTGGCGGCCGCGGTGCTGTCGGGTAACCGCAACTTCGAAGGCCGCGTTCACGCCGAGGTCAAGGCGAACTACCTCGCCTCGCCGCCGCTGGTCGTCGCCTACGCGATCGCCGGCACCATGAACCTCGATCTCACCAAGGAGCCGCTCGGCAAGGATCAGGACGGTCAGGACGTCTATCTCAAGGACATCTGGCCGTCGTCGGCAGAGATCGCCGACATGATCCGCGCCAACGTCACCCCCGACACATTCGCCAAGCGCTACAGCGACGTGTTCAAGGGTGACGAGCAGTGGCAGGCGATGGGCAAGGCGCGCGCCAGCCTGACCTACGTCTGGAACACGGGCTCCACCTACGTGGCCAACCCGCCCTACTTCGAGGGCATGACCATGGAGCCGTCACCCATCGAAGACGTGGTCAACGCCCGCGTGCTCGGCATGTTCGGCGACTCGATCACCACCGATCACATCTCGCCGGCCGGCTCGATCAAGCGCGACGGCCCGGCGGGAACGTACCTCATCGAGCGTCAGGTCCGCCCGAACGACTTCAACTCCTACGGTGCGCGGCGCGGCAACCACAACGTCATGATGCGGGGCACATTCGCCAACATCCGCATCAAGAACCTGATGATGGGCGGGCAGGAAGGCGGCAACACCTTCCACATCCCGACCGGCGAGCCGCTGTCCATCTTCGACGCAGCCATGAAGTACAAGGAGGAGGGCATCCCGCTCGTCATTTTCGCAGGTCGCGAGTATGGCACGGGCTCGAGCCGTGACTGGGCCGCCAAGGGCACACGTCTCCTCGGCGTGAGGGCGGTGATCGCGCAGTCGTTCGAGCGCATCCACCGCTCGAACCTCGTCGGCATGGGCGTGCTCCCGCTGGTCTTCAAGGACAGCCTGTCGCTCGCCGACATCGACCTGAAGGGCGGCGAAGTGATCAACATCGACGGGCTCGCCGACCTCAAGCCGAGGCAGGACGTGATCGTCGACATCACCTACGCCGACGGCACATCGCGGCAGATCACGACATTGTGCCGGATCGATACCGAGGACGAGATGAGCTACTACCGCCACGGTGGAATCCTGCAGTACGTGCTGCGGAATCTGGCGGCGGCCGCCTGATCGGCCCCCCCCGATCCGGACATGGGAGTCGAACGGGCCGGCGAGGTATCGCTGGCCCGTCTCGTTTGCGGCGTTCCGACCGTACGGCAGCCCGCGGAGAGTCACCCATTCGTGACTCGCATTTGAGTTCGGCTGCCGTGATATACGGCACTCAACCAAGAGATCGGCGCGCCGGCCCGGCCCGCTGACCGCAGACGTCCGGCGGTGACATGTTTCACACGGCAAGAGTAACGCACATCATCGCCTGCATTGCTGGTTGCGCCATCAGCAACCTGGGCTTCGGTGCTGCCAACGCCCAAGGGGGCGCTGCCGTCCAGGCGACGGAGCCGCGAGCCATTCTCGAGCTGTTCACCAGCCAGGGATGCTCGTCGTGCCCGCCCGCTGATGCCTTGTTCGAGACCTACGCCAAGCGAAAAGACGTGATCGCCCTCAGCCTGCCCGTCGACTACTGGGACTATCTCGGCTGGAAGGATACGCTCGCCAATCCGAAGTTCTCGGCGCGGCAGAAGTCCTATGCCAAGTATCGCGGCGACGGCCGGGTCTACACCCCCCAGGTGGTGGTCAATGGCGTGGCCCATGTCGTTGGCAACAACAGCAAATTGATCGACGGGGCCATCGCCGCGGGCGAGGCGCACTTGAACAGCGCCAGGGTCCCGGTGCGGCTTTCCCTGAACGGCGGCAAGCTGGTGATCGAGACCGGGCCCGCACCGCCCGGTGCGACAGCCAAAGAGGCGACCGTGTGGCTCGTCATGCTGCGGCGGAAGACCACGATCAAGATCGAAAAAGGCGAAAATCACGGCAAATCAATCACCTACCACAATGTCGTGCGAGAGATGAATCCGATTGGTGTGTGGTCCGGGGTGGCTGCGCGCCACGAAATCCAGCGTGACGCCCTCGCGGAACGAGACAACGAGACCTGCGTCGTGCTGCTGCAAGTCGGCAAGGCGGGCCCGATCATCGGCGCCGCCAAGCTCGAAGGGCTCTAGCGTAGCGCCTCGGACATTGGTCTCGACCAAGCTGCGGAGAGAGGCGAGTGTCGGCGCCGGAATCCGAGATGCCGTGGCGGGCTTTCGTCCATGAGGGCCAAGGTGCTGATTTGTGACCGTCTCCGACGTAAACGATATTGATGTCTTCCGACGCCATGCCGTTGCCATTTGGCGCGCTTCTCCATAGGTTTGCGCACCGAATGGGCCACGGCCCATTCGTAGGCTGACGAACTGCAGGCGATCCGGTCCCCATGAACGACGCACCTACTCCCAATCGCGAGCGTTCCGGCTTCTACCTGCGAAAGTGGGTGAAGGATCGGAACAGCCCGCTTGCGCGTGCGGCCTTCGCCGCCGGGATGCTCGTACGGCGCGCACAAGTGCCGTTCTTCCGTCCCGTCCACCGTCCGCTCTACCTGCTCGACCGGGGCGTGCGAAACGTGGCCGCCGGCCTGCTCAGCAGCGTCTGGTATACGCCACTCCTGCAGTCATGCCTCGTTCGTCCCGCGCCGGGCCTCAAGGCGTGGAACAGCATCCCGCTGATCATCGGCAGCCTCGAGATCGAAATCGGGGCCAACTGCGTATTCCACGGCCGGGCGAACCTGATGGGTCGATCGGCAGGTACCATCCAGCCCGTGCTCAAGATCGGCGACAACTGCGTCATCGGCTATCAGTCGACGATCGCAGTAGGAGGCAGAGTCGAGATCGGCAACAACGTGCTGCTCGCTTCGAACTGCGATCTGGTCGGCTATCCGGGCCATCCGCTCGATCCGGTCGCTCGCGCCGCCGGACAGGCGGAGCTCGATACGCAAGTCGGCGACATCATCCTCGAAGACGATGTCTGGCTCGGCGGGAACGTGAAGGTGCTGGCCGGGGTGCGGATCGGCCGGGGTACGATCGTGGGTGCCGGCAGCGTCGTGACCAAGGATCTACCGCCGTTCGTCGTCGCCGCCGGCGTGCCGGCCCGGCCGGTAAAATCGCTCGCGGAGTTCGATCCGTCGCGCGCAAACGACCGCGCCCGGA
>JBGSJD010000689.1:0-7531 GCA_041742195.1 Hyphomicrobiaceae bacterium | reverse complement strand
CGTCGCGCCGGAGGCTCCCGGCGTCTCCACCGGATCGTTGCCCGAGCAGCGCCCGAAGCAGCGGCGTCAGCAGCAGCGCTGAGGCTCGGTTCAGCAGCACAAAAAAGAGCGCCGGCTCAGAGGCCGGCGTTCGTCACATCTTTCCGCAAAAAACTATCAGCGCGGCAGCAGGGTCGCTCCCATCAGCGCCTTGTCGACCGCGTGCGCCGCCTGGCGGCCTTCCCGGATCGCCCACACCACGAGGCTCTGGCCGCGGCGCACGTCACCGGCGACGAACACCTTCTCGCGGCCCGGCACCTTGTAGTCCTGCTCGTTGGCATCAACGCCCTTGAAGCGGCCACGCGCGACGATGGGCAGGCCGAGCTCGCCGACCACTTCCGTCTCGACCGGGCCGGAAAAGCCCATCGCCAGCAGTACGAGATCGGCGTCCAGCTCGCCTTCGCTACCCGGCACTGGCTTCATCTGCGCGTCGAGCCGCGTGTACCGCAGGCGCTCGACCTTGCCGTCCTCGCCCGAGAAGCCGGTGGTCGAAATCGAATACTCGGTGACCGCGCCCTCGGCTTGGCTCGTCGAAACGCGCAGCTTCACCGGCCAGTGCGGCCAGTTGAGGGACTTGTTCTCCTTCACCGGCGGCTTCGGCATGATCTCGAGCTGCGTGACGGACTTGGCGCCCTGGCGCAGCGACGTGCCGATGCAGTCGGAGCCGGTGTCGCCGCCGCCGATGACGATGACGTGCTTGTCCTTCGCGCTGATCTCGTGCGTCGAGGGGGCAAGCGCCTCGCCGGCGACACGGCGGTTCTGCTGCGGCAGGAAATCCATGGCGTAGTGAATGCCGTCGAGTTCGCGGCCCGGCGCGTTGGCGAAGAAGTCGAACGGCTTCTCGGAGCCGATGGCGATCAGCAGCGCGTCGTGGCCCGCCTCGAGTGCCGTTGCACTGACGTCCTGGCCGACGTGGACGTTGCAGTGGAAGCGCACGCCCTCGGCTTCCATCTGCTTCACGCGCCGTGCGACGATGGTCTTTTCCATCTTGAAATCCGGGATGCCGTAGACGAGCAGGCCGCCGGGCCGGGCGCTCTTCTCGTAGACGTGCACCTCGTGGCCGGCGCGGGCGAGTTGCTGCGCGGCGGCGAGGCCGGCGGGGCCCGAGCCGACGATGGCGATCCGCTTGCCCGTCTTCTTCTCCGGCTTCTGCGGAACGATCCAGCCCTCGTCGAAGGCGCGATCGGCGATGGCGCACTCGATCGTCTTGATGGCGACCGGAGTGTCCTCGATGTTCAAGGTGCACGCCGCCTCGCAGGGCGCCGGGCAGATGCGGCCAGTCACCTCGGGGAAGTTGTTGGTCGAGTGCAGATTCGCAGACGCCGTCTTCCAGTCGCCCTCGTAGACGAGGTCGTTCCAGTCGGGGATCTGGTTGTTGACCGGGCAGCCGCTGTGACAGAACGGAATGCCGCAATCCATGCAGCGCGCCGCCTGCTTCTTGGTCTCGGTTTCGGAGAGCGGCACGACGAATTCGCGCCACGTCTTCACGCGCTGCTCGATGGGCTCGTACTTGCGCTCGGCGCGCTCGAACTCGAGAAATCCGGTTGGCTTACCCATTTCAAAGGTCCGTCAAGTTGGTCTGTTGCGCGCCTTGAAGCGGCAGGCCGGTCAAACCGGCTTGCCGCTCCGTGCTCGTGTCCTACGCCTTCGCCCGCGTCATGCCGATCTCGAGCACGCCGAGGCCGGTCTTGTCGGCCGCCTGCGCCTTCGCCATGTCGGCGAGAGCGCGGCGATACTCGACCGGCATCACCTTCTTGAACTTCGGCAGCCAGTTCTTCCAGTCGCTGAGGATGATCTGGGCCTTGCGCGAGTTGGTGTAGTGGGCGTGGCGTGTGATCAGCGCGTGCAGGCGCTCGGCGTCGTGGTTCGTCATGTCCGACATGACGTCGACGAGGCCGTGGCTCTCGAGATCGCCCTTCTGCGCGAGCTTCTGCATGACCGCTTCCTCGGCCTCGATCGGCTCGAGATCGACCATTGCCATGTTGCACTTCGACTCGAAGTCGCCGGCCTCGTCGAGCACATAGGCGATGCCGCCCGACATGCCGGCCGCGAAGTTGCGGCCCGTCGGTCCGAGCACGACGGCGACACCGCCAGTCATGTACTCGCAGCCGTGGTCGCCGGTGCCCTCGACCACCGCATAGGCGCCCGAGTTGCGAACCGCGAAGCGCTCGCCCGCGACGCCGCGGAAGTAGCACTCGCCGAGGATGGCGCCGTAGAGCACCGTGTTGCCGACGATGATGCTCTGCTCTGGCACGATGCCGGAGGCCGGGTCAGGCCGCACGATCAGCTTGCCGCCGGAGAGACCCTTGCCGACGTAGTCGTTGCCCTCGCCGACGAGGTCGAGCGTCACGCCCGACGCGACCCAGGCGCCGAACGCCTGCCCGGCGGTTCCCTTGAAGGTCAGCCAAATGGTGTCCTCGGGGAGTCCCGCGTGGCCGTAGCGCTTGGCGACCACGCCCGACAGCATGGCGCCGGCGGTGCGGTCGACGTTGCGGATTGCAAACTCTGCCTTCACCGGCTTGCCGTGATCGAGCGCCGGACGCGCCGCCTCGATCAGCTTGTTGTCGAGCACCTTCTCGAGGCCATGGTCCTGGCGCTCGCAATGATGGATCGCGACCGAATCCGGCATGCGCGGCTTGTGGAACAGCTTGCCGAAATCGAGTCCGCGCGCCTTCCAGTGCTGGATCGCCCGCTCCTTGTCGAGCATGTCGGACTGGCCGATCATCTCGTCGAGGCTGCGGTATCCCATCGCCGCCATCAGCTCGCGAACCTCCTCGGCGACGAAGAAGAAGTAGTTGATGACGTGCTCGGGCTTGCCCTGGAAGCGGGCGCGCAGCACCGGGTCCTGCGTCGCGACGCCGACAGGGCAGGTGTTGAGGTGGCACTTGCGCATCATGATGCAGCCGGCCGCGATCAGCGGCGCGGTCGCGAAGCCGAACTCGTCGGCGCCGAGCAGCGCGCCGATGACGACGTCGCGACCGGTTCTGAGGCCACCATCCACCTGCACCGCGATGCGGCCGCGCAGGCGGTTCATGACGAGCGTCTGGTGCGTTTCGGCGAGGCCGATCTCCCACGGGCTACCGGCGTGCTTGATCGAGGTGAGCGGGGACGCGCCCGTACCGCCTTCGTAGCCTGAGATCGTTACGTGGTCGGCGCGCGCTTTGGCGACACCGGCCGCGACCGTGCCGACGCCGACTTCGGAGACGAGCTTGACCGAGACGTCGGCCGCCGGGTTGACGTTCTTCAGGTCGAAGATGAGCTGAGCCAGATCCTCGATCGAATAGATGTCGTGGTGCGGCGGCGGCGAGATAAGACCGACGCCCGGCGTCGAATGCCGGACCTTCGCGATCGTCTGGTCGACCTTGTGGCCGGGGAGCTGGCCGCCTTCGCCGGGCTTGGCGCCCTGCGCCATCTTGATCTGCATCATGTCCGAGTTGGCGAGATACTCGGTCGTGACGCCGAACCGGCCGGACGCCACCTGCTTGATGGCCGAGCGCATGCTGTCGCCGTTGGGCATGGGCTTGTAGCGGTCGGCTTCCTCGCCGCCCTCACCGGTGTTCGACTTGCCGCCGATCCGGTTCATGGCGATGGCGAGCGTCGTGTGCGCCTCGCGGCTGATCGAGCCGTAGCTCATGGCGCCGGTGGCGAACCGCTTGACGATCTCGCTGGCGGGCTCCACCTCGGCGAGCGGAACGGGCTTGCGCTCCATCTCCTCCGCCGACTTGATCCGGAACAGCCCGCGCAGCGTCATCAGTTGCTCGGACTGGTCGTTGACCTGTCGCGCGTAGTCCCGCCACTTCTGCGGGATCTTGCCGGCCTTGGCGTCGTCGACGCTGGTGGTGCGCACCGCGTGCTGCAGGTCGGCCACCACGGTCGGACGCCACACGTGCGCCTCGCCCCGGAGCCGGAACGCGTACTCGCCGCCGACGTCGAGCATGCCGTCGAGCTGTGGCACGTCAGAGAACGCCTGCCGGTGCCGCTCGAACGTCTCGCGCGCGATCTGGCGCAGTCCCACGCCTTCGACCTGCGTGTGCGTGCCGGTGAAGTAGCGCTTCACGAACGCCGACTTGAGGCCGACGGCATCGAAGATCTGCGCGCCGCAGTAGCTCTGGTAGGTCGAGATGCCCATCTTCGACATGACCTTCAGGAGGCCCTTGTCGATGGCCTTGATGAAGCGCTTCTGCGCTTCCTTGAGCTCGATCTTCTCGTCGAGTTCCGGCAGCAGCTCGGCGATCGTCTCGAACGCCAGATAGGGGTTGATCGCTTCCGCGCCGAAGCCCGCGAGCGTCGCGAACTGGTGCACCTCGTGCGCCTCGCCCGTCTCGACGACGAGGCCGACCGACGTGCGCAGGCCCTGCTTGATCAGGTGGTGATGCACCGCGCTGGTCGCGAGCAGCGACGGGATCGGCACCCGGTCGGGGCCCGTGTTGCGGTCCGACAGGATGACGATGTTGTAGTCCTTCGAGCGCACGGCCTCCTCGGCTTCCGCGCACACGACGTCGAGCGCCCAGCTCATGCCGTTGACGCCGCTGTCGGCCGGGTACGTGATGTCGATGGTGATCGACGCGAAGTGGTTGTCCTTCACCTGCCCGATCTGGCGGATGCGCTCCAGATCCTCGTTGGTCAGGATCGGCTGGTACACCTCGAGCCGCTTGACCTTCGAGGTGCCCTCGAGGTCGAGGATGTTGGGCCGGGGGCCGATGAACGAGACGAGGCTCATGACGAGTTCCTCGCGGATCGAATCGATCGGCGGGTTCGTCACCTGTGCGAAGTTCTGCTTGAAGTACGTGTGCAGGAGCTTGGGCTTCGCCGACAGCGCCGAGATCGGCGTATCGGTGCCCATCGAGCCGACGGCTTCCTGGCCCGTCTGCACCATCGGGCTCATCAGGAACTTGAGGCTCTCCTGCGTGTAGCCGAAGGCCTGCTGCAGATCCATCAGCGCAACGTTCGTCGCCTTGCGCTCCGGCGGCTTCGGCAGCGGCAGGTCGCCGACCTGGATCTGGGTCTGCTTGAGCCACGTCTCGTAGGGATGGCGGGCCGCCAGATCCTTCTTCAGTTCGTCATCCGAGATGATGCGCCCCTCGGAGAGATCGATCAGCAGCATCTTGCCCGGCTGCAGGCGCCACTTCTTGGCGATCTGCTCTTCCGCGATCGGCAGCACGCCGGATTCCGACGACATGATCACCCGGTCGTCGGTGGTCACGAGATAGCGGGCCGGCCGAAGCCCGTTGCGGTCGAGCGTCGCGCCGATCTGCTTGCCATCGGTGAACGCCATGGCGGCCGGGCCATCCCACGGCTCCATCAGGCAAGCGTGGTACTCGTAGAACGCGCGCCGCGCCTGATCCATCGTGGCATGGCCGGCCCACGCCTCCGGGATCATCATCATGGCGGCATGCGCGAGGCTGTAGCCACCGCGCACGAGGAACTCGAGGCCGTTGTCGAAGCACGCGGTGTCCGACTGTCCCTCGTAGGAGATCGGCCACAGCTTCGAGATGTCGCCGCCGAACAGCGGCGAGGCGACGGACGCCTGCCGGGCCGCCATCCAGTTGACGTTGCCGCGCAGCGTGTTGATCTCGCCGTTGTGCGCCACCATCCGGTAGGGATGCGCGAGCTTCCACGACGGGAACGTATTGGTCGAGAACCGCTGATGGACGAGCGCGAGCGCCGAGGCGAGCCGCGGGTCGGAGAGATCCTTGTAGTAGGCCTTCACCTGATAGGAGAGGAACATCCCCTTGTAGACGAGCGTCCGCGACGAGAGCGACACGCAATAGTGGCCGATGTCGCGCCCCTTGTACGCGTCGTAGAGCGCGTTCGAGACGGACTTGCGCACGATGTAGAGCTTGCGCTCGAACTCGTCCTCGCTGGCGACATGCGCCGGCTTCCCGACGAAGATCTGCAGGTGGCGCGGCTCGGTGGTGCGCACCATCTCGGAGAGGGATGCGTTATCGACGGGCACCGGCCGGAAGCCGATCAGCTCGAGCCCCTCCTCGCGCACGATGCGCGCCCACACGCGCTCGCAATGTCCGAGCAGCCGCTCGTCCTGAGGCATGAAGATGTGACCGACGGCATATTGGCCGGGCTTCGGCAGCGTGAAGCCGAGCCGGGCGCACTCGTCCGCGAGGAAACCGTGCGGGATCTGGATCAGGATGCCGGCGCCATCGCCCGAGGTCGGATCGGCGCCCACCGCGCCGCGATGCTCGAGGTTCTCGAGGATGGCGAGGGCGTCCGCCACGATCGAATGCGTCGCGCGGGCCTTGAGATCGACGATGAAGCCGACGCCGCACGCGTCATGCTCGCGCTTTCGGTCGAACAGGCCGGCTTTCTCGGGCGCCGAATACGCACCGATGCCTGCAGTCCGAAGCGCAACCGATCTCTTCTCAGCCATAGCTTGTGTCCTCGCGGATCAGATCGACCCATGATTATGGCCCGCGGTCTGCCGCCGGCCGCCGGCTCCCTCCGGAGCCCCGGTCGACGTCTTACCGCGCGCAGCGGCGTGCAGCAGTCGCAATGTCCCGTCCGCACCGCATGACCGATCCGGCTGTCTCTCGGTTTGGACAGCATCGTCGGTCGGGCGCGAAGGAGGTCTTGCGAGCCGTGCCCGTCTCTTCCCTCGATGCGTGGATTCCGCCACCCGCACAACTTCGCGTTCCGCCAATCGCGGCGCGGCAAGTCGGGGCGTGGCTTCGGCAGCTGAACCACGTAAAGGACAGCATAACTGACCTATCACGGACTGCAAACCCAAAATTGCGGCAACGTATGGCAATCGCGCTACGGCAGCTGGCAGGCTATAGAAGCGGCGGGGGAGGGCAGAGGCGCGGCTGACGGCGCCGCGACAGGAGCTGTGAGATGGTGATCCGGGCCACGCGCGAAAAGGCACCGTTCGGCCTGTGGCCATCGCCAATTTCTCCGCGCGCTCTGACGCGGGGCGCGAGGCGCTTCGGCCATGTGCAAGGGGCCGGTCCGTACGTCTACTGGAGTGAGGGGCGCCCGGAGGAAGAAGGACGCCAGGTGATCGTCCGGGCACGACCGGGCCAGCCACCGGAGGACCTTCTGCCGCAGCCGTTCTCGGCCCGCTCGCGGGTCCACGAATACGGCGGCGCGGAATTCCTCGTCGCCGGCGAGACCGTCTACTTCGTCGAGGTGCGCGACCAGGACGTCTGGCGCGTGACGCCCGGATCCGCCCCCGAGCGGATCACGGCCGAGCCGACCCTTCGCTTCGCCGATCTCGAACTCGACCGCGCGCGCGGACGTCTCCTGGCCGTCGCCGAGCGACACTACGCAGGCAGCGACCACCAGCACCCCGAGAACCTCCTCGTCTCGATCGCCCTCGACGGCCGAGCGCGTGGCACGGTGATCGATGCCGCGGCCGGTCGCGGCTTCTACGCCTTCCCGCGCCTCTCGCCCGATGGCAGGCGCCTCGCCTATCTCGCCTGGGACCTGCCCGACATGCCGTGGGACCAGTCGGCTCTGATGGTGGCGCCCGTCCGCGGCG
>JBGSJD010000688.1:0-2022 GCA_041742195.1 Hyphomicrobiaceae bacterium | reverse complement strand
GCGGCGCCGGCGCGGCTCGCCGCCTCGCTCGAGGCGAAGCCGAGCAGCATCGGCCGCGCGCCCTCGGCCTGTTTGAGGATGCGCACGGTCGCTTCGGTGACGATGCCGAGCTGGCCTTCGGAGCCGATCAGCAACCCGAGCAGGTCGTAGCCCGGCTGGTCGAGCCAGGCGCCGCCGATATCGACCACCTCGCCATCGACCATGACCACCTTGAGGCCGAGCACGTTGTTGGTCGTGACGCCGTATTTGAGGCAGTGCGCGCCGCCGGAGTTGAACGCGATGTTGCCGCCGAGCGAGCACGCGAGCTGGCTCGACGGATCCGGCGCATAGAAGAAGCCTTTTGGGGCCACGGCACCCGTGATCCCGAGGTTCGTGATGCCGGCCTCGACGCGCGCCGTCCGGTTCGCATAGTCGATCTCGAGCACGCGGTTCATCCGCGAAAGGCCCAGCACGATCGCGTCCTCGGTCGGGAGCGCCCCGCCCGAGAGCGACGTTCCGGCGCCGCGCGCGATGACTTTGATCCCGGCCCTGTGGCAATAGGCGAGCACCTTCGACACGTCCTCGGTCGAGCGGGCGAGCACGACGGCGAGCGGCATGCAGCGATAGGCCGTCAGCCCGTCGGTCTCGAAGGCACGCCGGCCGTCCCGGTCGGCCACGACTTGCGCGCCACCGACGAGCCGCGTGAGATCTGAGACGATTTGGTCGCGGCGCGCGAGGATCGCGCGGTCCGGCTCCGGCATTGCAATCATGGACACGTCTCTGGCCCCTCCCCAACATGGTCTGGCGCTGGCCCGGTCAGCCCGCGCGCGGCCCTCGTTCATCGGAGCCGTCGGTCACGCGTCACGTTGAAATCCACCAATCACATCAACACCGTGATTGATTTGACACGTTCGGGAACATCTCTATTCCTGAACGTCCGAGGCCAGGGACACTCTATTGTCACGAGAGAGCACAATCTACGTTTTGGAGAAAGTCTTGATGTTCCCGCGTCGTAGAACCCGTGAGGAGTCCTCCGTGACCGCCATCACCGATCTTGAAATATTCGCACGTGTCGCCCGCACCGGCAACATGTCTGCGGCAGGCCGTGAGATGGGACTGTCGCCCGCCGTGGTTTCGAAGCGCGTCAGTCTGCTCGAAGATCGCCTGAATGTGCGCCTGTTCCAGCGCACGACTCGTCAGTTGACGCTCACGGAAACCGGCGAAGGCTACTTCAAGCGTGTCGTCGACATCCTCAATCTGATCGAAGAAGCCGAGAATTTCGTCAATCGGCGGAACACGACACCGCGCGGCTTGTTGAAGGTGACGGCGCCGACCTCGTTTAGCCGCCTCCACATCGCGCCCTTCCTGCCGACGTTTGCCGAGAAGTATCCCGAGATCGAGCTCGAATTCCACCTGACCGACAACTTCGTCGACATCATCCGCGAGGGTTTCGATCTGGCGATCCGCATCGGCGAATTGCAGGACAGCTCGCTCGTGCAGCGCAAGCTGGCGGCCGATACGCGTGTCATCTGCGCCAGCCCGAAGTATCTCGCCAACGGCACGGTCGGCATCCCGACCTCGTTGGCCGACCTCGATTTCCACAACTGCCTGTCGGCCGGCGCCCAGGACTACTGGCGCCTCGAAGGCCCCGACGGAGAGCACCAGTTGCGCGTGAAGGGCAACATCCGCTCGAACTCCTTCGAGTTCATGCGCGACGTTCTGCTTTCGGGCCTCGGCCTCGGGCTTCGCTCGACCTGGGACGTCGGCCCCGAACTGAAGAGCGGTGCCTTGCAGGTGGTGCTCCCGGAGTACCGCGGCTCGGCCAACGCCGCGATCTACGCCGTCTATCCGTGCCGCGATTTCATGCCCGAGAAGGTCAACGTTTTCATCGAGTATCTGGCCGGCCTCTATGGCCCCGAGCCCTACTGGAACCAGGGCCTCGAGCTGCCGGTGGGCGACGGTCGGACCGCGGCAAGGCCTCCCCGGAAGAAGGCTGCCGCGGACGCCTGACGCCGACGCCACGCCCGGCCGTCAGCGCCGGCT
>JBGSJD010000687.1:0-4398 GCA_041742195.1 Hyphomicrobiaceae bacterium | reverse complement strand
GGCTCGCGCCCGGTCCGTCGCCACAGCGAGCTGGCAACTCGCCGAGACGGTGGTCGCTGTCCGTGCGTCTCACGCCGACGCGACGAACAAGACCCCGCCAGCACCGGCGCGCGGCCTCGAGGCCCTGTCTTTGACCGGAACGGTCTACAAGGACCTGATGCAACAGCCCTTCGAGACCATCTCGACGATCTCGGCCGATCTCCTGGGAGCGCGGATCGCAGAGGACGAACTCGCCGAGCTGCGCCATCGGATCGATCTGCTCGTGACGCTTCTCAAGGACGGCATCACCACCGCGTGAGCCGTCGCCGCCGGCTGCGAGACGCGCCGCCCTCACACGGGATCACCGGTCGGCCCTCGCCACGACGGCCCTAAGGAGGACGTCCGCCGCCGGCACCATCTGCTCCAGACTCATGTCTTCGGCTTCGTTGTGCGTGATGCCGTTGCGGCACGGAGCAAAGATCAGCGCCGTCGGACAGACCGCCGCCATGTGGTAGGCGTCATGCCCCGCCTCTGATTTGAGGTCCATCGTGGCATGGCCGAGGTCGCGCGCCGCCGCGCGGACGAGCCCGACGAGCCCGTCGTCGAAGCTGAAGCCACCGAACCCCCATTGCTCCGCGATCGTGATCGCGCAGCGGCTTCGCCGTTCCGCCGCTTGGAGCGCGACCTCCACGTCGCTGATCATCGCGGCGAGCTGAGCCGCATCCGGGTGCCGCATGTCGCAGTAGAGCGTCGCCCTGTCCGAGAGAATGCCCGGCAGGTTCGGCGACAGGTCGAGCCGGGCGGCCGTCGTCTTGCCCTCGCTCGGCGCATACCGCCATCCGATCTCGTCGACCGCCACCGCCACATGCGCGGCCCCGACCAGCGCATTGCGCCGCCGATCCATCGGCGTCGGCCCGACGTGAGAGGTCTCACCTGTCACCTCGATGCGCATCGCCTTTGTCGGGAAGCCGCCGGTCACGACGCCGATCGGAATGCCTGCGGCATCGAGCTTCGGTCCTTGTTCGATGTGGAGTTCGAAGTAGGCATCGATCTCGCGCCCACCGACCGGCTCAGGCCCGTTGAAGCCGACCGCGGCGAGCGCCTGCGCGATAGTCACACCGTCCTTGTCCGCCCGGGCCAGCGCCCAGTCCACGCTTTCCTTGCCCGCGAAGGCGAGCGACGCCACCATTGGCGGCGAGAACCGCGCCCCCTCCTCGTTCGTCCAGTTGACGACTTCGATGGCCCGCCGCGTCTGGATGCCGGCCCCGTCGAGCGTCTTGAGCACCTCGAACCCCGCGAGCACGCCGAGGATGCCGTCGAACCGGCCTCCGGCATACTGTGTGTCGAGATGGCTCCCGACCAGCACCGGCGGCAGATGTGGCTCTGTTCCCTCGCGGCGGAGGAACATCGACCCGAGTCGGTCGACGCGCACGCTGTAGCCCGCTTCATGCGCCCACCCAGCGAGCAACTCGCGCACCTCCTTGTCGGCCTCCGTCAAGGCCAACCGACGCAGGCCGCCGGCCACGCCCTTGCCGATCTCCGCCGAGGCCATGATCGAGGCCCACAGCCGATCGCCGTCGATCTTCAGGTTCGTCGCCATCGAAACTCCTGCGCGTGCGTCTTGGTTAAGTCCCGCGGTCGACATCCCGTTAACCGCAAGTAGAGGACTGGCGTCTATTTTCGCATAGGTTTTGGGGAGGCAAAGCGTAAACAATCATGCTCGGCGGACCGATCGGCAGCGGCAAGACCAATTCGCTCATGGGGAGCTACTCGCTCAAGCTGGGCGAGGCCGTCCTGCGCAGCCGCACCCGGAACGCGCAGAAGTCGGCGCGCATCGAGGCCGACATCGCCAACCGGATCAAGTCCGAGTTCATCTCGAACATGAGCCACGAGTTGCGCACCCCACTGAACACGGTCATCGGCTTTTCGAAGCTGCTCGCCGACCATGACCGCCGTCCTCTGCCCCAGAAGGACATCGTCGAGTACGCCCAGCTCATCCAGGATGCCTCGAGCAATCTCCTGACGATCATCAACGACATTCTCGACATCTCGAAGATCCAGAGCGGCCATTTCCGTCTCAACTGGCAGGAAGCCAATCTCGACGAGATCCTCGAGAGCGTGACGGCCCAGCACCAGGGCCTCGCCGACGAGGCAGGTATTGCGCTCGCGCTCGACTATGGGGATCGCGCCATCGTGATCCGCGGTGACGCCCAGAAGATCCAGCAGGTCTTCGGCAATCTCGTCGGCAATGCCATCAAGTTCACCGAGCGCGGCGGCAACGTCATCGTCAGTGCGCGCGAGATGGCAGACGAATCGATCAAGGTGGTCGTAGCCGACACCGGCGTCGGCATGGATATGCAGGAGATCGATGTGGCGCTGTCGCCCTTCGGTCAGGTCGACGGCAAGCGTACGCGATGGCGGGAAGGGACCGGTCTCGGCCTGCCCATCGCCAAGGCATTGATCGAGTTGCACGGCGGCTCTCTCGTCATCGAGAGCGCGAAGGGAAGTGGCACGACGGTATGCGTCACGTTTCCGCCGCCGTCCATGCTCGACATGATGCGGCACGATCTGGGACTGACGCCCAAGCGGGGCTGATGAAACGCGGCGAGGAAGAAACGATGCAACGCGCAGATGCCAATGTCCCCATGGTCGGACGCGACACCTCCATTGGCCGGATCGTGTCCGTGACGGGGTCCAAGGCGATCGTCATGCTCGACCCGCAGAAGGCTCGCGATGCCAGCATCGGCCGTCCGGAAATGGGCACGCTCCTCGCCATCGATGCCGAGAAGACGATCGTTCTCGCCATCGTGTCGGCACTGAACGTACCGGTTCCAGCCCAGGCTGAAGGCGACGAGGAGATCTGGATTGCAGAACTCGGCCTCGTCGGCGAGCTGAAGAAGGGTCCCGACGGACAGCCCGAAGCGTTCAATCGCGGCGTGACGACCTATCCCTCGCTCGGCGACCGCGCCCGCGTCGCCGTCAAGTCCGAGCTCCAGATCGCATTCTGCGGCGACACCTCGCACTCGGTTCGCGTCGGCTGCATCCGCCAGGACAACTCGATCCCCGCGACCATCCGCGTCGACGATCTTCTCGGCAAGCACTTCGCCATTCTCGGCACGACCGGCACCGGCAAGTCCTGCACCACGGCACTCATTCTCCGCTCGATCCTCGAGAAGAATCCCGCCGCCCACATCGTGCTGCTCGATCCCCACAACGAATACGCGACGGCCTTCACCGAGTGGGGCGAGGTCGTCTCGCCGCGCAACATGCAGCTCCCGTTCTGGCTCCTCACCTTCGAGGAGTTGGTCGAGGTCGTGATCGGCGATCCGACGGATCGCAAGCACGAGATCGAGATGCTCCAGGAGCTGATCCCGATCGCCAAGGCGCGCTATTCGAGCGGGCGCGGCAAGGAAAGCCCGAGCGGCCGCCAGCGCATCTTCGACAGCGGCAAGTTCACCGTCGACACGCCGGTTCCCTACCGCATCTCCGACCTGACGTCGCTGATCGACGAGCGCATGGGCAAGCTCGAGAACAAGCGCGACATCGGTCCCTATCGCAATCTCAAGACGCGCTTCGAGACCCTGTCCCTCGATCCGCGCTACGCCTTCATGTTCGGCTCGCTCACCGTCTATGACGGCATGGCCCAGATCCTCGGCCGCATCTTCCGCGTGCCCGTGAACAACAAGCCGATCACCATTCTCGAGCTGACCGGCCTGCCGACCGAGATCGTCAACGTGGTCGTCTCGGTGCTTTGCCGCATGACCTTCGATTTCGCGCTCTGGAGCGAAGGCAAGGTGCCCGTCACGCTCGTCTGCGAAGAGGCGCATCGCTACGTCCCGGCCAATCCCAGCATGGGCTTCGAGCCCTGCAAGCGCGCCATCGCCAAGATCGCCAAGGAAGGCCGCAAGTACGGCGCGTCGCTGTGCATCGTCACGCAGCGCCCCGCCGAGATCGACCCGACGATCCTGTCGCAGTGCAACACCGTCTTCGCGCTCCGCATGTCGAACGATCGCGACCAGGCCATCGTGCAGTCCTCGATCTCCGACACGGGCTCCGGCCTGATGGAATTCCTGCCTGCACTCGGGCAGCGTGAGGCGATTGCCTTCGGCGAAGGTGTCACCTTGCCGGTTCGCATCCGGTTCGACGAGTTGCCGAAGCACGCCCTGCCACGCAGCTCCACGGCGCGCTTCTCCGAGGCGTGGCAGAGCTCGGTCGGCGACGAGAACTTCCTCGAGCAGGTGGTCGAGCGCTGGCGCCACTCGGCAAGCGGCGCGTCGGTCGATCAGGCACAGAACACGGCCATGTTCGCCGAAGCCATGGGCATCAATCATGCGGCGGGGACCGACGCCGAGGGTCATCCGGGCGCCGACCTGCATGCGGACGCCCACCGCGGCCTCGTCGCCTCGCCGTCGCACAACA
>JBGSJD010000686.1:0-3643 GCA_041742195.1 Hyphomicrobiaceae bacterium | reverse complement strand
TCGCAGCCCCCGCCGTCGTCAGAACGGCCGCAACTGCCGGCACTCGATCGGCGAAAGGCCCGACGGATCGCGACAGGCGCCACCGAGATCGAAGGCCGGCTCGATCTTCACGGCATGACGCAGAACGCGGCCCACGACCGGCTCGTCGCGTTCATCCTGCATTCGGTCGGGCTGGGGCGCCGGACGGTCCTGGTCATTACGGGGAAGGGCGGGAGCCGAGGCGGGGCTTCCGGCGGCGGCGAGGACTCTCACGATCAGGGGGTGGGGATACTGCGGCGCAATCTGCCCCGGTGGCTCGCCGAGCGGCCGCTGCGCGATGTGGTGATCAGCTGCCAGCAGGCGGCCCCCCGTCACGGCGGAGACGGCGCCTTCTATGTGACGCTCAGGAGCAAGCGGAAGTTGCGCGGCGGGCCCTGACGGGAGCAAGACCGCATGAGACAATTCGCCATGTGGCCGGCCGGTCATGGACAGCGCATCGGGCATCCCCTAAGCACGCAGCCATGATCAGAGCGACCTATGACTGGATGATGCGCATGGCGGGGCACAAGAGGGCTCCCGAAGCGCTCTGTGCCGTGTCGTTCATCGAGAGCTCGGTGTTCCCGGTGCCGCCGGACATCATGCTCATCCCCATGGTCCTCGCGAACCGAGCCAAGGCCTGGTTTTATGCGACGATCTGCACGATCGCGTCCGTTCTCGGCGGCGTGGCCGGGTATGCGATCGGCTTCTTCCTGTTCGACAGCATCGGGAAGCCGCTCCTCGACGTCTACGGTTACGGTGACAAGTTCACCCAGTTCGCGAGCCACTACAACGAATGGGGCGCGTGGATCGTGTTCTTCGCCGGGGTGACGCCGTTTCCCTACAAGGTCATCACCATCGCGAGCGGGACGACGGGGCTCAACCTCGTGGTCTTCATGATTGCGAGCGTGCTGTCGCGCGGGCTCAGATTCTTCGTCGTGGCGGCGCTTCTCTATTGGTTCGGACAGCCCATTCGTGAATTCATCGAGCGGCGGCTCGGGCTGCTGTTCACGGTGTTCGTCGTGCTGCTGTTCGGCGGTTTCGTTGCGATCAGGTATCTGATCTAGGGCATAGACCCGGAGTTTGGGATGTTGGGTTCGGAGTTTCTGGCCCGTTCGGATCCGGCCTATCGTGCCGGGGGGCTGGCGTTCATGCTGGCGCTCGGCGCCATCCTCGTCGCGCTCGCGGCCGAGCATGTGTTTGGCCTTGCGCCCTGTCCGTTGTGTCTCCAGCAACGCTACGCCTTCTATGCCGGCATCCCTGCATTGTTCGCCGCCCTCGTGCTTGTGGCAGCGGACCGGCCCAAGCTGGCGGGATTGCTGTTCTTCCTGATTTCACTGGTGTTCCTCGCGAACGCAGGCCTCGCCCTCTATCACGCGGGTGTCGAGTGGAAGTTCTGGCCTGGCCCAGACACATGCGCCCAGCCCTCCAGCGCCCTGACGCCGCTCGGTGGCGGCAAGGGTGTGCTCGGCAGCCTCGGGCAGGCACGAGTCGTCCGGTGTGACGAGGCGGCCTGGCGGCTGTGGGGTCTTTCGTTCGCCGGTTGGAACGTGATCGGCTCGTTCGTGATCTCGATGGCCGCGCTCCAGGCGGCGTTCGGCGCGACGGCGCGGCCCACGCACCACGCCTGATTCCAAAAAGAAGAGTTATCCACAGCTTCGCCGGTGCGGGAGTGTCCCTGGCAATCCGCAGCAAAGCCCCGAGATTCGGGGCTTTCCGTGTTCGCATGAACAAACGTCAAGCAAAATACCGAATTCAATCCGCGCTTTTGCCTAGCTGTCGCCCCAAAGCAACTGTTTATTAACCTTCATACGCAGCGACGAACCGTAACGCCGCAGCGAGAGTTGAAGGGGGTGCCGATGTCGGAAGTTGAGCGTCGTATCGGCACCGCCCCTGGTGAGCGTCGGGTTCCAGCGTCACCCGGATCCGTTTTGTTCAAGCGTCGCGTATCCCAGTCCCGCGTCACGGTTCCGGATCCAGTCGAGAGTACGAGTTCCTGCGTCAGTGTCTGTTGCGTTGCGTCCCAGTCTGTTCAGGTCGCGTCCCAGTCCCGTGCCGTTGCGTCCGTGGGTCGTTCTGTTGCGTCTGTGTGTGGTTCCGTCGCGTCCCAGTCCTGTGATGTCGCGTCCCAGCCGAGTTCCGTCGCGTCCCAGTCGCGTGATGTTGCGTCCCAGTCGAGTTCCGTCGCGTTCGCGTATGTCGCGTCCCTGCCATCAGGCGCCGAAACGCCGCGTAGCACGCTCCCTCTCGTGCTCGCGGCCATCAAGCGCCGAGCCGTCGCCGCCAAGGTTCAGCGTCGGTGGCGTCGGCTCGAGCAGGCAGTGGACCCGTACCAGTCGCGTCAGTCCGTGATGTCGCGTCAGTCCGTGTCGTTGCGTCCGAGTGAATGTCCCGTATTCCCGATTGTTCGCGTCCTGAACTGATGGAGTGCCGCCCGTGAGCCCGCGTACGTTTTCGCATCCTGCTGGAATGCCCGTTGATGGCGGTGCGACAGACGATGGCCATTCGGACTGGCGGCCGATCAGTGATGTCGCGTGGCGCGTCGTCAGCCATGCAGCCCGGTTCCAAGTCGTTGCGTCGCGTGCTGTCACGTCACCCTTGCTCATTCCGGCCATGTCGCGGAGCGGTCTGCTCTTCGATGTCGCCGACAACGAAGATGTGCGGCAAGCCCCCGCCGCCTAGAGACCGGCAAGCGCTTTGAGCCCTGGTACCGAAAGGTCGCCATATCGCAGCTCATAGCAAGGTCTCGCGTAGAGCTGTTTGCCGGCTCGAAGCGCTTGCCGCCCCTTTTCGTCCCTGTCCCGCGTCATGCGTCCCCGTTCCAACGCTCACCCAGAGGCAAGTCCCATGATCGTCGATTTCGAAGCGGCTTCGACCCGTACCATCGAGGACATGACGCCCGCGCACATCAATCCCATCCAGTGGCAGCAGGCCCTCGGTCTCGCGCGCCAGATCTCGGCCCGGGTGTTTCGTGATGGAGGATTGGCCAGCGACGCCGTCGCTGCCGTCGGATTGAAGGCGGGCAAGGACGTGACCTGGGACAAGGCGGTCGAGCTGATCGCATCCGAGTTGTCCAGAACCCGGACCGCGAGCCGCAAAGCCGCTGCCTGAGGCGCGGTCGAGGCACCCGAGGCTTCTGCCTCGGGGCCGCGCGGTGCGTTTGTCAACGCCGCTCCACATCGACCCTCCCTGCCCGTCGTGCCTCGCTCGAGGCGGCGGGCGCGGAGGGTCGATTTGCGTTTTGGGCGCGCGGATGAAACTGCCGGTGCTTCGGCGTGCGCCAGGACGATCACGGTCTTTGGGGTGGCGAGAACGCCAGATGCGTGGCAGCTCAGCCCTTGCCGGCGGACCCGGCGGCGGCGCCATCGGGACACATCGCAAAGGCGGAACTCAGCGCCGCGTCGCGATTGTCGAACTCGCCCAGCAACTCTCCGCCTCGCGCATGCGATTCGATGAAGGCGTTCGCCAGCGGGCGCTCCTTGCCCTCGAGCACCTGCACGGCCGTGTAGTGGTCCGCCCCGCCTTCGCGATGACGAATGAGGACGTTGCGCGTGCCTCCGTAGCTCGCCGTGAAGACCCGGCACGGTGGCTTCGATCGCGGGGCCAGGTTCGGTTCGGCGCGGAGCAG
>JBGSJD010000685.1:0-2880 GCA_041742195.1 Hyphomicrobiaceae bacterium | reverse complement strand
CGTGCGCCGTCGCGCCGCCGCCAATCCACGCGGCATGCAAGGCTACGCAGACGGCCGCTGATCCCGGCCGCGGCGAAGTTATACAGACGTGCTGGCGCGACGGGTTGGCCCGGACCGCGGGTTCAGTTACCATTCATGCGCCAGGCGGCAGGGTCGCCACGCCACATTTCGCACATGTTGGAGCCATAGACGCGGCAACGGGTTGGATACGCCGCCGGGGACCACGATCATGAATCAGAAGAGTACGATCGCTCTTGTCGACGACGAGCGGAACATTCTTGCTTCGCTGCGATTGGCACTGGAAGCCGAAGGCTACAAGGTGCGCACCTACGGCGACGGGGCTGCGGCACTCGAGGCCCTGACCGAGGAACCGGCCGACCTCGGCATCTTCGACATCAAGATGCCGAAGATGGACGGCATGGAACTTCTGCGCCGCATGCGCCAGCAGTCCGACATGCCGGTGATCTTCCTGACCTCGAAGGACGAGGAGATCGACGAGCTCTTCGGCCTCAAGATGGGCGCCGACGACTACATCGCAAAGCCGTTCTCGCAGCGTCTCGTGGTGGAGCGCGTCAAGGCCGTGCTCCGCCGCATCGCGCCGAAGGACGGACAGGCGCCGCAGACCGAGGCCGCCCGCATCGTCGAGCGCGGCAAGCTCAAGCTCGATCCCGAGCGGCACACCTGCCATTGGGACATGAAGCCGGTCACCCTGACCGTTACGGAATTCCTGATCCTGCAGGCGCTCGCTCAGCGACCAGGCGTCGTCAAGACGCGCGACGCCCTGATGGACGCGGCCTACGACGATCAGGTCTACGTCGACGATCGCACCATCGACAGCCACATCAAGCGCCTGCGCAAGAAGTTTAAGGCCGTCGACGACGACTTCGACGTGATCGAGACGCTCTACGGGGTGGGCTACCGCTTCAAGGAGGCCTGACCGGACCCGGCCCATGGCATTGGACTGGAACAACGTCTCGATGCTCGGCGAGCGGGCCGGCCGTCGCATGGCAAGCGTGGGCGACCTGCCGGTCGTCTCCGCGATCCTGCGCGGCTATTCCGTCGTTCGCGGCCAGGTCGTGCGGCTGCCGGTCGTGCGATTTTTCTCGGAGTCGCTCGCCCGCCGCATCGTGTTTTCCAACGTCGTCGGCCTCTTGGTCCTGTTGATCGGCATCTATTTCGTGTCGCACCAGAACGCGCTCCTGATCACGGCGAAGCGCGACAGCCTCCAGGTCCAGGCCGAGATCATCGCGGCCGCCATCGCCGCCAACGCCTCGGTCTCGACGAACGACCTGACCTTCGACACCGGCCGCCAGCCCGAGGTGGCGACGGTCAAGGCGCCGTTTCGGGACGATGGCTTCGCGGCCCTCGACGATCTCGAGTTGTCGATCCGGCCGGACCAGGTCGGCCCCGTCATCCGGAAGCTGATCCAGCCGGTGCACAACACCCGCGCGCGGATCTACGACCGCGAAGGGGAGCTGGTCGTCGACACCCATCGCGTGACGTCGGTAGATCCGCTGCCCCGCCTCGACGAGAACGGCGAGCCGGTACGCGAAAAGGTGCGGGTCAAGACCAACTGGACCCGCTTCCTCGCCTACTTCGACGGCACCGATCTGCCGCTCTATCGCGAGATCGGCGCCAACAACGGCACCTACTATCCGGAGGTCCGCCAGGCCCTTCGCGGCACGCGTCCGCAGCCCATGCTGCTCCTGAACGAGGCCGGCAAGCAGATCGTCTCGCTCGCCGTCCCGATCCAGCGCCGCAACACGACCATGGGTGTCCTCCTCCTGTCGACCCGGCCCGGCGAGATCGAGAGCATCCTGAACCGAGAGCGCCGCATCTTCTTGATGATGGCCGCCATTGCCTTCCTGACGACGCTGGCCGCCTCCTGGCAGCTCAACCGCTCCATCGCTGGCCCGGTCAGCCGTCTCTCTGCCGCCGCCGACCAGGTCAGCAAGTCGATCAACGCCCGCGCCGAGCTGCCGGACTTCTCCCATCGCCGCGACGAGGTCGGCCGCATGTCGGACGCCTTCCGCCGCATGACGAGCGCGCTCTACCGGCGGATCGAGGCCAGCGAGAAGTTCGCCGCCGACGTCGCCCATGAATTGAAGAACCCCCTGACCGCCGCCCGCTCGACGGCGGAATCCATGAGCTACGCCAAGACGCCCGAGCAACGCGAGCAGCTCGCCCGGCAGATCGAGCAGGAACTGAAGCGCCTCAACCGGCTGATCTCCGACGTCGCCAACGCCTCCCGCCTCGACGCCGAACTGGCGCGGCAGGAGACGGAGGTCCTCGATCTCGCCATCGCTTTCGGCGGCCTCGTCGCCGTGCTGGGCGATATTCACGGCGGCGACGGCAAGAAGATCGAGTTCGAAGTGATCCCGCGCCCGGGTCCCGAGCCGCGCCTCCTCGTGAAGGGCCATGAGGGCCGCCTCGGGCAGGTCGTCACCAATCTGATCGACAACGCCGCGTCGTTCTCTCCCGAAGGCGGCACGGTGACCGCGCGCCTCCGGGCCGTCGGCAAGGAGATCGAACTCGCCGTCGAGGACCATGGTCCCGGCATACCGGAAGACAAGCTCGAGCAGATCTTCGAGCGGTTTTACTCGGATAGACCGCTGAGTGACGGCATCATCGGCAAGAATAGCGGCCTCGGCTTGAGTATTTCTCGTGAGATCATCTTGGCTCACGGCGGCCGGATCTGGGCCGAGAACCGGAATGGTCCAGGCGAGATCGGAGCGCGCTTCATCGTGCGCCTCCCGATCGCCACCGGCGAACCGGCCGTGACGCGCCCCGAGCGACACACATGATCGCGCCCCCCGACGGCCAGTTCGTTCATGCGACGGCCGTCGCGGTCGGGGACCGCGCCGCCCTCATCACGGGGCC
>JBGSJD010000684.1:0-1936 GCA_041742195.1 Hyphomicrobiaceae bacterium | reverse complement strand
GCGCGTCAACGGGCGGCGATCCTTGTGGCGCTGCCTCTACCGAGTCATGCGGCTCGAGCGGCTCCGGGCGGGCCGGGATCGGCTCCGCCGCCCGCCACCAGAACTTCCCCGATCTGCCCGGTCCTCTCGGTTGCATGCCTTGAAACCCATCGGCCTCGATCCGCCCGCGTCAGCCCTGAAGCCGCCGGACAGGCCGGAAGCTCCCGATGCTGGCTCGGCGCGGACCGGGCCATTACGGCAACCCTTCATCAATCCGGTTAATTTTGTGTTGACGACTGGCTCAGCCGGGCCCGCTCAGCGGTCGACGGAGGCGTCCTCGACGAGCCAGCGGACCAGCTTCCCGAAGCTCATGCCGGCGTAGGCTGCGAGTTCCGGCACGAGCGAGGTCGGCGTCATGCCCGGCTGGGTGTTGATCTCGAGGAACGCCAGCGTTCCTGTCGCATCGTCGTAGCGGAAATCCGAGCGCGTCACGCCGCGACAGCCGAGGGCCCGATGGGCCGCCAGCGCATGGCGCTGGATGGCCTGGGTGATCGCGGGAGGCAAGTCGGCCGGCAGGATGTGGCGCGAGCCGCCGGGCGCGTACTTGGCCTCGTAATCGTAGAATTCGAGGTGGCCGGCAGCCACGATATCGATGACGCCCGTCGCATCGTTGCCGATGACGCCACAGGTGAGTTCGCGACCGGCGATGAACTCCTCGACCATGATGAGGCCGTCGCGGGTCGTCGCGATCTTGCGGATCGCTTCGGGCGGCCGGTTGGCGCCAGATTTCACGATGACGACGCCGACGCTCGAGCCCTCGGCGATGGGTTTGGCGACGTAAGGCGGGTTCATCGCATGCGCCTCGGCGGCGGCGTCACGGGCGACAAGAATGCCGGTCGCGACAGGCACGCCGTGGCGCGACACGATTTCCTTGGTGCGCTCCTTGTTCATGGCGAGGGAGGACGCCAGAACGCCCGAGTGCGTATACGGCAGGCCCAAAAGCTCGAGCAGCCCCTGGACGCAACCGTCCTCGCCCCAGCGCCCGTGCAGCGCGTTGAAGCAGACGTCGGGCTGAACCTCGTCGAGCACCGTCGCGAGATCGCGGGCGACGTCCACTCGGGTCACGCGGAAGCCTTCCTCCTCGAGCGCCGTGGCGCAGTCCTTGCCGGACGACAGCGACACCTCGCGCTCGGCCGACTGGCCGCCCATCAGGACAGCGACGTGGAGCGGGCGAGGTCCCAAATCGTTGGCAGCCTTCATCGGGTCGTCTCCAGGGCAAGGGCCGGGCCGGTCGCGTGTCCCGGGAGGGGCTCGCCGATGCGAATGATCTCCCATTCGAGCGCAACGTCCCCGGTCTCGCGGACGCGGGCGCGCACCGTCTCGCCGAGGCGCTCGACGTCCTCGGCCGAGGCGCCGCGGTCGTTGATGAGGAAATTGCAGTGCAACTCCGACACCATGGCGCCGCCGACCCGATAGCCGCGCATACCGGCTGCGTCGATCAGCTTCCAGGCGCTGGCGCCGGGCGGGTTCTTGAAGGTCGAGCCGCCGGTGCGTTCCTTGATCGGCTGGTTCTTCTCGCGGTACTCGGCCACCTCGTTCATGGCGGCGAGGATGGCCGCCGTATCGCCGGGGGCGCCACCATAGATGGCCTCGGTGAAGATCCAGTCGCCGGGGACCGAGCAATGGCGATAGGTGAAGCCCATGGCGGCATTGTCGAGGACGTGCACCGTGCCCGAGCGATCGACGGCGCGGGCCGAGATCAGGCAATCCTTGGTCTCACGGCCGTGGGCGCCGGCGTTCATGCGCAAGGCGCCGCCGATGGAGCCCGGGATGCCGCGATAAAATTCAAGACCGGCGATGCCCGCTTCCTGCGCGGTCCGCGCCACGGCCACATCAAGCGCCGCCGTGCCCGCACGCACACGGAAACCCTCCAGCGCCTCGCTGAACATAAACGCCT
>JBGSJD010000683.1:0-1858 GCA_041742195.1 Hyphomicrobiaceae bacterium | reverse complement strand
CTGCTGCGATTTGGCGGATCGAGCGACCTTCGGCGAGGCCGCTGGAAATTTGGCACCGCTCTTCCAATGACAACTGGGTGTAAGTCCGTCCCATCGCAACACCTCGCTGACAAGGTGTTGCACTTCGTTTGTGAACTTGGGCCGCCCATGAACAGCATCTCCTTGGCCTTGCGCGCACCCATAACCCACGGGTGGATCAGGACCTCGACAGCTGCCGCGCCCAGCGTGTGACAGACGGGGTCGGAGAAGAACGCATCGTCGGCGGCGACGATCAGGTCGCACATGTTGGCGACCATGAAGCCGCCCGCGATGCACGCCCCCTGAACAGAGGCGATGGTCGGCTTGGGGCAATCCCAGATGCGCAGCGCATACTCGAGATAGTAGAGCTCTTCGTAAGCCCATCGCTGCTCGACCGAGAAGCCCGCACGCTTCTCGGCCCCCTGCTTCAGGTCGTGGCCGGCGGAAAAGTGCTCACCCTTGCCGTCGAACACGAGCACCCGCACGGCCGGGTCGGCCGTGGCCCGGCGGACGGCATCGTCGAGTTCGTCCAGAAGCTCCTGGCTTTCGGCGTTGCGGAGCGCCGGGCGATCGTGAGACAGCCGCGCGACGGCGCCGTCGATCTCATAGGCGATGTTCGAATAGGCCATGGTCGTCTCCCGTCCGCTTGGGTTCAGGAGCGCATGGTCACCCCGCGGCGCGCACGTCGGCAAGCGCGCGATTGAACTCGGCGCCGAAAATCATGACGATGCCGCTGACCTGGAAGAAGATGAGGGCCGTGAAGAGCTGCGTGAGGCCGGCGTAGAAGATCGAGTAGTCGCTGACCGTCAACCACCACGCGTAGACCCACGCGGCGAGCACCCAGAGCAGAACACTCAGGATCGAACCGGGCAGGACATCCCAAAGCGAGCGGCGTCCGGCCGCCAGCCAGAGATGGTAGGCGAGCAGCTGGGCCAGCGTGACCGCAATCACGATCGTGTAGCGCGACGTCGGCGACAGGAGCCCGTGGTCGAAGAGCCAGAGGGCCGGTTTCCAGTTCTCGGCGCGCGCGATGGCCGGTCCGACGAGGATGCCCCAAGCGAAGACCAGCATCCCGATCGCCGTGGCAAAGACGAACATCACACTCTGGAAGAAGCACCAGAGGAACGAGCGGCCCTCGCGGACGCCATAGGCGACGTTGAGCGCGGCCCGGAGGCTCTCGATGGCGCTGGTCGCGAAGAACAAGGATACGGCGGCGCCGAACGTCAGAAGGCCATACTGGCTCTGGCCCATGACCTTCTCGACCTCGGGAGCGAGGGCACTGGCCACGGTCTCCGGGACGGCCTCGAAGAGCTGGGACACCGCTTCGGCCGCCAATTCGCGGCCGCCGAGCGTACCGGCGAGCGCGCCGAGAAAGATGCAGAACGGGAAAATCGACAGCAAGAACGCGAACGCGACCGCGCCGGCCATGGAGAACCCGCCATCGTCGACGACGCGGAACACGGCGAGACGCAAGGCTTGCCACCACCTGCCCATGTCCATCCCCCTCAGCGCGGCCTGCCCCCCGGCGCTCCGCGATCACTTCAGCACATACACAGCCCGTCAGGCTTCGGCTATTGTTTCGGCGACCCTGCCCGCGTCCGTCGCGCCACGACCAGGAATGCCGAGATGCCGTCCATCGAGCGAGAAATCGCCATCGCCGAGCAGGCCCTCGGACGGGCACACCGCGACCTTCTCGACCGGCTGAAGTCGGAACCAGCCTGGTACGCGCTCCGACAACTTCAGGATCGGGACCGGCGCGACGAGCCGCTCGGCGCCGTCGATCCCGACATGCTCAGGGCCAGGCTCGAAGGCCAGCTCGACGCGCGGGCTCCCGGCTGGC
>JBGSJD010000682.1:0-2570 GCA_041742195.1 Hyphomicrobiaceae bacterium | reverse complement strand
GGCCTCGGCGGCGAACGGCGCTATAGAGCCGACGGACGGGGCGATCGCACCAGCGGTCCGGATGCAGGGCGCGCGGTGGCCAGGACAATCGGGAGACGGGCCGGTGGCAGAGGCTTCGACAGAGCGGGCGTGGGCGGATCTGCGCGCCACGGTTGAGGACAGCCGCATCTGGCGGGCGCTGGCGTTGGCCGACATCCGCTCAAAGTACCGGCTGTCCACCTTCGGCACGCTGTGGATCACACTCTCGACCGGCGTCATGTCGATCTCCATCGGGCTGATCTATGGCCAGTTCTTCGGACAGGATCTCAGCACGTACCTTCCCTATTTCGCGACCGGCATGGTCGTCTGGACGTTCATCGCCTCGGTAGCGAACGAAGCCACCACGTCGTTGATCAGTTCGGGAACGTGGATCAAGGGCTCGAGCCTGCCGCTCAGCTTCTACGTGATGCGGATGCTGCAGCGGAACTTCCTGATTCTCCTGCACAACCTGATCATCATCGTGCTGGTGTGGCTCTATTTCCGCTGGAGCCTGCCGGCGTCGGCGCTGCTCTCGCTGCTGGGGCTCGCCCTGAACTACGTGTTCCTCGCGGGCGCGGCCGTGGTGATCGCGTTTCTCTGCGTGCGCTATCGGGACATCCCGCCGATGGTCGGTGCGCTGACGCAATTCGTGTTCTTCGCGTCGCCGATCATGTGGGAGGCGGAGCGGCTGAAGGTGGGGCAGTTCCTGGTCACCTTCAATCCCGTTGCCTACCTCATCGCGGTGGCGCGCGACCCGCTGCTCGGACGACCGGTGCCGCTGCTCACGTGGCTCATCGCGGTCGCCCTCGCGGCGGGGTCGGTCGCCATCGCGGCCCACGTCTATGCCCGCTATCGCAATCGCATCGCTTACTGGGTCTGACACCATGGCCAGCATCGAACTCGAGCACCTGTGCATCGATTTTCCCGTAGCCTCGTCGCAGCGCGGGCATTCGATCAAGGCGGCCGTGCTCGACAAGGCGCGCGGCATCGGCGGCCGCATGGTCGACACCAGCGGCTCGGCCGTGGCCGTCAGGGCGCTCGACAACGTGACGTTGTCGCTCAAGGTCGGGGATCGGCTCGGACTGATCGGGCACAACGGGTCGGGCAAGACCACGCTACTTAGGGTCATGGCCGGGATCTATGCACCGACCAGCGGACGGGCCGCGATCAAGGGCCGGACCGTCTCGATGTTCGATATCGGCCTCGGCATCGATGCGGAGGCGAGCGGACACGAGAACATCTACATGCGCGGCCTGATCCTCGGCATGTCGGAGGCGGAGATCGAGGCGAAGCGGCGGGAGATCGCCGAGTTCAGCGAACTCGGACCCTATCTTGATCTGCCGGTCCGGACCTATTCCTCGGGCATGGCCATGCGGCTCATGTTCTCGATCGCGACCTCGATCCAGGGGCAGATCGTGCTCATGGACGAGTGGATCGCGGTCGGCGACGCGCAATTCCGCGACAAGGCCAATACCCGGCTCAGGGAGGTGACGGACCGGGCCGGCATCCTGGTCATCGCTTCGCACGACGAGGGGCTGCTCAGGGGGCTCTGCACCGTCGGCGCCCGCATGGAGAACGGACGGCTCGTCGCGTTCGGGCCCATCGGCGAGGTGCTCGCGGGGGACGGCCACGGCCGCGCGGCTTGACAGCACTCGATGGCGGTCTCTATATCCGGCCACCCGAATGTCGGCCGTTGAGGCCGGCACGGCGACGCGCCACCGCGATCGTCCGGGACGGGTTCGGCGGGATAGCTCAGGTGGTTAGAGCGGAGGTCTCATAATCCTCAGGTCGGCGGTTCAAGTCCGCCTCCCGCTACCAGACCCGCGTCGTGCGCTAGGCCGTGTCGGCCGAGGCCGCGCGGCATCGAGCCACCGCCTCTTCTCTCATCCCCCGAGCCGGCCCCAGCGCTGCAGCCGATGTGCTGCCTCGGCCATCGCCTCGGTCGATCCGGCGTAGGAGAACCGCATGAAGCGGCGGCCGCGCACGGGGTCGAAGTCAACGCCCGGAGTTGCAGCCACATCAACCTCGGCAAGCATGGTCTTCGCGAACGCGAGGCTGTCGGACGTGAAGCGCGAGACGTCCACGTAGAGGTAGAAAGCGCCGTCGGCCGGAACGATGTCGGTGAGGCCCGCCCTCGGCAATTCGCGCAGGAGCAGCTCGCGGTTGGCGGCGTAGACGCGCTTGTTGGCTTCGAGTTCCTCCAGACCATCGAAGGCGCCGAGGGCGGCGATCTGGGAGATGGCCGGCGGCGAGATGAACAGGTTCTGCGCCAGACGCTCGACCGTGCGCACGAGGCCGTCGGGCACCACCATCCAGCCGACCCGCCAGCCGGTCATCGAAAAGTACTTCGAGAAGCTGTTGATGATCACGGCGTCTTCGGAGAACTGGAGCGCCGTCGCCTGCGGCACGCCCCAGGTCAGCCCCTGATAGATCTCGTCGGACACGAACCACAGCTTGCGCCGCGCCGCGACGGCGCAGATGTCCGCGAGCCGGGCGGGCTCGAGCATCGTGCCGGTCGGGTTGGCGGGACTTGCGAGAAGGAGGCCCGAAAG
>JBGSJD010000681.1:0-5129 GCA_041742195.1 Hyphomicrobiaceae bacterium | reverse complement strand
GCCAGCTCTTCGGCCAGTTCAGCGGCCGAGGCCCGCATGAACTCGAAGTGACGGCGCGAGGCATCGGGCTCGGACCAGAGCCCGGGCTCGACCACCAGGAGCGGCAGAACCCGACCGCGTGCGGCAGCGGCCACGAGTGGGGCGTGGTCCGCGACGCGGAGATCCCGCTTGAACCAGACGATACCGACGGGGCTCAGCCGACGCATGTGTCCTCCGGGCGCGTCGGTCCGCTGCAGGCTGGATTGCGCTCGCCGTAGCAACGGACATCCGCGTTCAAAAGATCACTCGCGCACGGGCTGGGGACCGCATGGCCGTCCAATTTCCGGCGCGCCGCGACGTTCGCGCCGGGGCGACCGAAGGGGCGCGCATCGGCTCGGTGACAGTGGCCAGACGCTGTCGTGGGCTCCGTCTTCTCCGGCGCAAGAAACGGGTTGTCGGGGATGGCGTTCGGTGTCCTATTCTGCCCCCGTTTCCCAAACGAGCTGACGTCATGCCCGAAGCCGCTGCCTCGCCCATCGACACGCCACTCGCCTGGCGGAGGGTCGGCGTGGCGTTTGCGACGGGGTTCATCGCATGTGGCGCCGCCGATCGTTTGGGCTTGCTCCTCGCGCCGCTGATGGCCGTGTGCGGAGGAAGCCACTCGCGAATTGCCGCCCTCGACGCCAACACGATCGAGCCCGGAGCGCTCGCCTTCGCGCGCGGCCTGCCGTTGAGGGCGGCGCAAGCGCGCGCGCAGAGCGTGGCCGACCGGGCATGACCATCCTTCTCGCGATCGCGCCCCTGTTGTTCGTCCTCTTCTGGTCGAGCGGCTTCATCGCGGCGAAGATCGCCATCCCGTTCGCCGAGCCCTGTACGTTCCTGTTCCTGCGGTTTTGCCTCGTCGTGATCGCGCTCCTCCCGTTCGTCCTGTTCGCCAAGTCGAGGCCTACGGGCCGAGACGTCACCGCCACGCTCGTCGCGGGAGGTCTGATGCAGGGCTTCTATCTGAGCTGCGTCGTCTGGAGCATCTATCTCGGCCTGCCGGCCGGCGTGGTCGCGCTCACGGTCAGTCTGCACCCGATCACGACGGCGCTCCTGTCGTCCGTGGTGCTCGGCGAGCGAATCCGCCCCCTCGGATGGCTGGGGTTCGTGCTCGGCGTCGTCGGTGCGCTCCTCGTGCTCTGGCCGAAGCTCGACGTCGGCCTCGACGACATACCGCTCGCAGCACTCGGCCTCTGCGTGGCGGCGTTTCCGTTCATGTCCACAGGCACCGTCGTCCAGAAGGGGCTCGCACCGGGCATGCCGCCTCTTTCGGCCACGTGCATCCAGAACGCGGGCGGCGCTATCGTCACCGGGGTCGGGGCGCTCGTCCTCGAAACGCGCGTCGTCGCGTGGAGCCCGCTCATGATCGGCAGCCTGTTGTGGCAGACCGCCGTCGTCTCCATCGGCGCCGTGGCACTGTTGATGTTGATGCTCCGCTCGCAGGGCGCTTCGCGAACCGCTTCGGTGTTTTTCCTCGTGCCGGCCGCGTCGGCTGCCCTCGCCTATCTCGTACTCGGCGAACTGCTGGCGCCGCTGCAGCTTGCCGGCATGGTCGTCGTGATGCTGGCGGTGGCGCTGATCAACCTGAAGACCGGGCGCGATCGCGCAACCGAGGCCCGTTAGGCCGTGGGCGTGCGCCCGGTCGTTTCACGATCACTCCTTCGCGTCGGACGGTACAATCGCGCCAGCCTGCTGGTTATCCTTGCTTGCCGATCGGAACAGACGACTGCATCGTGCGCCCAGTCATCGAGGCCAGACCTCGCCCTCACGCCCATTACGCACACCCCTCTCTCGGAGTCCCCCATGAACCTCGCCCGCTACCCGCGTGTCCGGCTCGGCCACATGCCGACGCCGCTCGAGCCGATGGACAACCTGTCGAAGCACCTTGGCGGCCCCCGCATCTGGGTGAAGCGCGACGACTGCACGGGCCTTTCGAGCGGTGGCAACAAGACGCGGAAGCTCGAGTTCCTGATGGCCGAGGCGCTGGCGCAGAAGGCCGACGTCGTCATCACGCAGGGCGCGACGCAGTCGAACCACGCGCGACAGACGGCCGCTGCCGCCGCCAAGCTCGGCATGGCGTGCATCATCCTGCTCGAGGATCGCACCGGCTACACGGACGAGGCCTATACACTGAACGGCAACGTCCTCCTCGACCAGCTGCACGGGGCATCGATCTCGAAGCGCAAGAGCGGCGCGGACATGCAGGCGGAGATGGAGATCGTTGCGGCCGATCTCGGGAAACAGGGCAGGCGCCCGTACGTGATCCCCGGCGGGGGCTCGAACGCGGTCGGTGCGCTCGGCTACGTGAACTGCGCGATCGAGCTGCTCAATCAGGCCAATGAGATGGGCCTCAAGATCGACCTCGTCGTGCACGCGACGGGGAGCGCCGGCACGCAGGCCGGCCTCGTTGCGGGCCTCGTCGCGCTCAACAGTGGCATTCCCGTGCTCGGCATCGGCGTGCGCGCGCCGAAAGACCGGCAGGAAGCGAATGTGCTGGCGCTCGCCGAGAAGACCGCCGCGCACCTGGGTCTCGACGGCATCATGAAGCGCGAGCATGTGGTCGCGAACTGCGATTACGTCGGTCAGGGCTACGGCATCCCGACCGAGGGCATGGTGGAGGCTCTGAAGCTCGTTGCGCGAATGGAGGGCATTCTCCTCGACCCGGTCTACTCGGGAAAGGGCATGGCCGGCCTCATCGATCTCATCAAGACGGGGAAGATGGGCGGGTACGACAACATCGTGTTCCTGCACACCGGGGGCTCGGTCGGCCTCTTCGGCTACCCGACGGCGTTTGGACTGCAAGGCTATCAGGCGTGATGGGTTGGCCAGTTCGACGGCAGCCCGCGACGCCCGCCGCTGATAGCCCTCAGCTTCGCAACCCGGGCGCTTCGTGGCCGGTGCGCTCGACATACTCGGTATAGCCGCCGCCGTAGGCGTGGACGCCTTCCGGCGTCAATTCCAGCACGCGGTTCGACAGCGCCGCCAGGAAGTGCCGGTCGTGCGAAACGAACAGCATGGCGCCTTCGTAGCGCGACAGCGCCGCAATCAGCATCTCCTTGGTCGCCAGGTCGAGATGGTTGGTCGGCTCGTCCAGAACCAGGAAATTGGGCGGGTCGAACAGCATCAGCGCCATGACGAGGCGCGCTTTCTCGCCGCCTGACAGCACGCGGCACCGCTTCTCGGTATCGTCTCCCGAGAATCCGAAACAGCCGGCCAGCGTGCGCAACTGGCCTTGGCCGGCCTGAGGGAATTGGTCCTCGAGCGATTGGAACACGGTCCGCTCGCCGTCGAGCAGGTCCATGGCGTGCTGCGCGAAGTAGCCCATCCTGACGCTGGCCCCGATCGCAACCGCGCCGGTATCCGGCTTCGTTGCGCCGGCCACGAGCTTGAGCAAGGTCGACTTGCCCGCGCCATTGACGCCCAACACGCTCCAGCGCTCACGGCGGCGCACCTGGAAATCCAGGTCCTCGTAGATCACGTGGTTGCCGTAGCGCTTGCCGACGCGCTTGAGCGTGGCGACGTCCTCGCCCGAGCGCGGGGCCTGCTTGAACTCGAACGCGACGGACTGACGCCGCTTCGGTGGTTCGACACGTTCGATCTTCTCGAGTGTCTTCACGCGGCTCTGCACCTGGGCCGCATGCGACGCGCGGGCCTTGAACCGCTCGATGAACCGTTGCTCCTTCGCGAGCATCGCCTGCTGGCGCTCATATTGCGCCTGTTGCTGGGTCTCGGCGAGCGCGCGCTGGCGGGTATAGAATTCGTAGTCGCCGGAATAGCTGGTCAACTCGCCGCCATCGATCTCGATGATCCGCGTCACGACCCGATCCATGAATTCGCGGTCGTGGGACGTCATCAGCAGCGCACCGTCATAGGCCTTCAGGAACTGCTCGAGCCAGATCAGGCTTTCGAGGTCGAGATGGTTCGACGGCTCGTCGAGCAGCATGGCGTCGGGGCTCATGAGCAGGATGCGGGCGAGCGCCACACGCATCTTCCAGCCGCCCGACAGGGCCCCGACATCGCCGTCCATCATCTCCTGGCTGAAGCTCAGGCCGGCGAGCACCTCGCGCGCACGCCCTTCAAGCGCGTAGCCACCGAGTTGCTCGAAGCGGGACTGCGCGAGGCCGTAGCGCTCGATCAGGTCATCCATCTCGTCGGCCCGATCGGGATCGGCCATGGCCGCCTCGAGTTCGGTGAGTTCTTCGGCGACCGCGCTGACCGGTCCGGCGCCATCCATCACCTCCATCACGGCGCTACGGCCGGCCATCTCGCCGACATCCTGGGAAAAGTAGCCGACGGTGACGCCGCGTTCGACCGACACTTGCCCCTCGTCCGGCTGGTCCTCGCCGACGATCATGCGGAACAGCGTCGACTTGCCCGCGCCATTGGGGCCGACAAGACCCACTTTCTCGCCCTTCATCAGCGCGGCCGACGCGCCGGTGAACAGGATCTGGTGGCCGTTCTGCTTGGCGATGTTGTCGAGATGGATCATGGGGCCTTCGAGCTCTGGATCGTCCGCTGCCGCTTAGGCCATACGGAGGGCGAGCGTGCAAGCGTGAGTCGGCCGAAACGCCGAGCGCCGGGCGCGATTGCGGGGACGTGCCGACGACAACGGCCACCGCCCGCACGCGAGCCTCGGCGGCCTCATGCGGTCCGAGTTCGCAGACCGGCCCGACAACGTCCACACCCAACCAGGATTCCCATCATGAGTGAGGGCACGTCGGGGGCGGGGTCATTGGCACAATCGGGAACGGCATGTGACGATGACGCGACAGCCGTCCATGACGAGCACAATTTTGCGTCCCCTGTGCGTCCTTGGGCACGGGAGCAACGAGACGGCGGCACGTAAGGCATTGAGAATGTTGGCTGGGGGACTAGGATTCGAACCTAGACAGGCAGAGTCAGAGTCTGCAGTCCTACCATTAGACGATCCCCCATTGCCGGGATCCGCGCCGCCGACGGACGGCGACGCGTGGGGGTGTATAGCGTCATGCCCCCGTCATCGCAAGCGCCATGCGCCGGCCCCGCTCACCCCGTCCAGCCATAGTCGCGGTGAGCGGCGTCGGCGGTCACGAAGCCGTTCGTCACGTCGACCGCGACGGCCAGCCGAT
>JBGSJD010000680.1:0-2803 GCA_041742195.1 Hyphomicrobiaceae bacterium | reverse complement strand
GCATGTCGCCCGGGCGCAGCAGTTCCGGGAGCGCGCGCACGATCCGGTCCTCGAGCACCGGCGGCGAGGCGAAGCCCTGCCCCTGCATCCGGTAGCCCGGCCTGACCACCAGCATGCGGGCCGCATCACGCGGCTCGACGGGGCGGAGCGCGATCCGGTCCTCCGGCAGAATGAAATCGAAGAGTTCCGTCCGCATGGTCCTGTCTCGAGCTGGCAATCTTTAGCGCTGGCTCGCCCCTTTCACGGGCTGGCGGGCAAGCATAACATGAGCACCGGGCGCGAGCCCGTTCTGCCCGCGAGACACGACGGACCCGCCCATGGCCATCACCGATGTACGCGACGACATCACCATCGGCGATCTCTGGCGCGAGGCCGTCGAGCGTTGGCCGGCACGCCCGTTCCTCGCCGTTCCGCCGAACCCGGACAGGAACTATCTGCCCGAAGGCTGCGAGCTGACCTATCGGGACGCCGATCGGGAGATCGCGGCCCTGGTCGAGGCCTATCGCGCGGCGGGCTATGGCCTCGGCAGCCGAGTCGCCCTGCTGATGGACAATCGTCCAGGGCACGTCCTCAACCGCTTCGCCTTGAACATGCTGGGCGTCGGCTGCATTCCGCTCAATCCGGACTACCGGCCGGCCGAGACCGCCTATGTCCTCGAGCACTCCCGGCCGTGCCTCCTGCTGACCGTCCCCGAGCGGCTGGCCCAGGCCGAAGCCGCGCTCGCGGCCAGTGCCCACCGGCCCCCGATCCATGTCGCGGACACGGCGGCACCCCTCCCGGCCGCCCCCTCGCGCGCCCGGCCCGGCACACCGACGCCATCGACCGAAGCCCAGATCCTCTACACGTCGGGCACCACCGGCCGCCCCAAGGGTTGTATCCTCAGTCACGGCTACGAGGTGTCGGTCGGCGACTGGTACGCCCGCCTTGGTGGCGTCGCGGCGCTGCGCCCGGGCGAGGACCGGATCTACAATCCCCTCCCGCTTTATCATGTGAACGCTGGCATCGTGTCGCTGCTGGGTGCCGTCGCCTCGGGCTGCTGCCAGATCCAGACCGACCGCTTCAATCCCCGCCGCTGGTGGCGCGAGGTGAAAGCCACCCGCGCCACCGTCGTCCACTACCTCGGCATCGTCGCGCCGATGTTGCTCGGCCAGCCCCCCGACGCCGCCGACCGCGACCATGTCGTCCGCCTGGGGATCGGCGCCGGCATCGAGCCCGGCCTTCACGCCGAATTCGAACAGCGCTTCGGCTTTCCCATGGTCGAGATCTGGGGCATGACCGAGTTCGTCCGCGTGCTCGGCGACACCCACGCCCCGCGCCAGATCGGCACCCGCGCCTTCGGCAAGGCGGTACCCGGCCTCGACGTCCGCGTCGTCGACGAGCAGGATCGCGACGTCCCGGACGGCACGTCAGGCGAGATGCTGGTCCGCCATTCCGCAATCACCCCGCGTCGCGGCGCCTTCTCCGGTTACCTCGACAACGACGCAGAGACCGAGCAAGCTTGGCGCGGCGGCTGGTTCCACACCGGCGACACTGTCTGGCGTGGGCCGGACGGCATGCATCATTTCGTCGACCGGAAGAAGAACATCATTCGCCGGTCCGGCGAGAACATCGCCGCCGCCGAGATCGAGGCACTTCTGCTGACCCACCCGGACGTCGCCCAGGTCGCGGTCATGGCCGTCGCCGACGAGGTGCGCGAGGAGGAGGTGCTGGCCTGTGTCGTCACGCGCTCCGGCCGCTCCGACGAAGCCATGGCGGGCGAGCTTTTCGCCTTCTGTATGGAGCGCCTCGCCTACTACAAGGCCCCGGGCTGGCTCTGGTTCTCGTCCGGCCTGCCGACGACGGGCACCCAGAAGATCCAGAAGCACGTCATCTTCCCCGATCACGCCGATCCGCGGACAGCCCCGGGCATGATCGATCGCCGGCCGGAAAAACGGCGCGGCTGAGTGCGCCCGTTACCCACCGCGGCGCAACTGGCTCTCCCGATGGAAGGTATAGAGCCCGGCCGCGATCAGAATCGCGATCCCGGCGATGGAGAGGAGGTCCGGCAGTTCGCCCCACAGGAAGAACCCGAGCAGGATCGCCCAGATGATGCCCGCATAGCGAAACGGCGCCACCGTCGCGATATCCCCGCCCCGGAGCGACGCGATGATCCACAGATGCCCCGCGAGCGTCGCGATGGCCGCGAACGAGATCTGCACCCAGGCACGCCCGGACGGCCACACCCACGTCTCCGCCACCGCGAGGCCCAGCGCCGCCACCGCGACCACGGATTGCGAGATCGCCATGATGACGAGCGGCGACACGGCGTTGGAAACATGCCGCGTGGCGAGATCGCGCAACACGCCGCAGAGGACGCACATGACGGCGGACAGGGCCCAGATGTTGAACGCGCTGGTGCCGGGCTTGATGACGAGCATCGCCCCGACGAGCCCGGCGCCGACGGCCGTCCATCGCCGCCACCCGACCGTCGCCCCGAGGAAGATCGCCGACGCGGCGGTCAACGCCAGCGGCGTCAGTTGCAACACCCCCATGATGTCCGCGAACGTCATCCGTGGCAGCGCCGTCTGGAAGAAGAGCGCACTCCCCGCGTCGCCGATACTCCGCCACGCCACAAGCGGCTGCAGCGCCGCGCGGAAATTGCGAAGCGCACCCGTGTAGGCCGCGATCGCCGTGACGAGGATCACCGAGATCGCGCAGCGCACGAAGACGGCCTGCCCGGTCGGCACGCTGGCCGCGACGAGCTTCATCGCGGCATCGCCCATCGTGAAGGCGAGCGTGGCGAGGATCATCGCGGCGATCGCGC
>JBGSJD010000679.1:0-4891 GCA_041742195.1 Hyphomicrobiaceae bacterium | reverse complement strand
GGCGCGGCTCGAAGCCGTCGCCGGACTGGGTGAAGTCGATCGGCACGAAGCGAACCGGGCCGGTGCCGCCGATGCGGGAGAACAAGCCCCGCTGGTGCGCAAGGTTGCGGGCGAGGCGATCCGGGATCTCGGCCAAACGTTCCGGGAGCGATTGGCCGTCCTGTCCGAACGGATAGGGGAGGACATGGCCGGCGCCGGGCGGGTAGGCTTCGTGGAGGCAGGTCTGGGCCACCAGCAGCGGCCAATCGGGATGGCGGCGACGGACGGCTGCGACCGCGTCGAGGATGGCATCCTGCTGATGGTCGGTCGCGCGCATAACGACGAGCGCGACGTGGGACTGGCGCTCGGCAAGCGCGAGGTCGTCGGCCGCGTCATAACCCACCTCGCCGAGGCCGCGCGTGTCGAGAAAGCGGACGGCAGGGGCCTCCGCGGGGAAGTCGAACACTCGCGCCGTCCGGGTGCAGGGCCGAAAGCCCGAGCCGACTTCGGCGGCCGTTGCGCCCGTGATCGCGGCGACAATGGAACTCTTGCCCGACTGGACCTTGCCGAGCATCCATATGATGGGCGCACCTTCCAAGGCGCGGTCCGAGACCTCGTGACCGGCTGTTTCGCGGGCCTCCATGAGGCCGGCCCAATAGTCGGCGAACCGTCCGTAGATGCTGCGTGGATCGCCGCCCGATTTCGATGCCATGACCTCGCCGATGCCTCCCGCGACGCCACGGCCGTCGCCGTCACCAGACCGGGACGGACCTCGGCCCCAACCTACCGTGCATCTCCACGCGGGATATGGGAAGCCCGGACGGCCGGTTCAATTCAGCCCCGGCCTAGTGTGGCGGTTTCGAAGGCCGCTTCATTGGCTGGTGAACTCTCAAAGCGGGCTTCGAAACATGGCGCCACACTAAGCTCATGACTTAGCTCGTGTCCTTTCGACCGCGAAGTTCGTCGAGAGGTTGCCGCGAAATGCAACGAACTTCGCGGTCGGGACACTAGGGGCGTCAGCCGAGCCCCGGGAGTGCCAACCATAGGGTAAACCCGTTCAGCATCAGGAAGGTTCCGAGACCGGCAAGCACGCCGCTGCCGACCAACAGCCGGTTGCCGCCGACGATGAGTGAGACGGACGCCAGCACGATGGCGATCTGCAGCAGCGCCTCGGCGAAGTCGAAATAGGGGTCCTTGCGCAGCGCCACGTCGCGCTCGGCCTCGAGCGCCTTCGCGCGCTTGAACAACTCGTCGAGGCCCTCGTTCTTTGCCTTGTCGCTCGTGTATTTGGCGACTGTCGCGCGATAGGCCGCAATCTTTTCCTCGATCGCGCGCCGGCCATCTCCGTTGAGCGCCGGATTGGTCTTGAGCTGCAACTCGAGGTCGTCGGCGGCGACCGAGTAGGATGTCCGGCGGATGTTCTTGGCCTGAAAGAACGCCCACATGTTGGTCACTTCGATGTTGGCGCGGGTCGCGTCCTTGGCGGCGTTGCCGCCGCCCATGCCACAGATCGCGAGCAGCGTGGCCAGGATGCCCACGTAGACGCCGATCCACTTCGTCCGGTCATCATCTGGCGCTTTCAGTTCACTGATATCGACCATTGGTATCGTCCCCGTCCGCTGCCCCTGCGCCCAAACATCATCGCGAAAGCGGCGGATACTCGGCAAACGGACCAGCTGCGTCACAGGTCAGATTGCCGCAGATGCGGTCCGGACGTCGTCTCCGCCGGGCGGCGTGCTAACGACGAGGCGTCATCCGAGATGACCCCATGGAACGAACGAGGAGCGGCCCAGTGCCCAGCCCCTACGCATTCTCAACCGATGAACTCGAAACGGCCGCCGCCCTCGTTCATCGCGAGATGCCGCCAACGCCGACCTTCGCCTGGCCGCTGCTCGCGAGCCACGCCGGCGCCGAGATCTTCGTCAAGCACGAGAACCACACGCCGACGGGCGCCTTCAAGATCCGGGGCGGCGTGGTCTACATCGAAGCGCTCGCGCGGCGGGAGCCGGGCGTCACGGGCGTGATCACGGCAACGCGCGGGAACCACGGCCAATCGATCGCGCGGGCGGCGAAGGGTGCGGGGCTCGGCGCCACGATCCTGGTGCCGTTCGGGAATTCGGCAGAGAAGAACACCGCCATGCGCGGGTTCGGCGCGCGCCTCATCGAGCACGGGCGTGATTTCGACGAAGCGAAAGCGGAAGCCGCCCGGCTTGCCGAGGCGGACGGGCTGCACATGGTGCCGTCGTATCATCCGGATCTGGTCCGTGGCGTAGCGACATACGCGCTGGAGCTTTTCCGCAGCGCGTGCAATCTCGATGCCGTCTTCGTGCCGATCGGGATGGGCTCGGGGATCTCGGGACTGATCGGCGCGCGCGACGCGCTGGGCCTCGAGACCGAGATCATCGGCGTTACCGCCGATCAGGCCCCGGCCGTGGCGCTCTCCTTTGCGGCCAAGGCGCTCATTCCGACCAACACCGCCCGCACATTCGCGGACGGCATGGCGTGCCGCGAGCCGCATCCCGATGCCATGGACGTCATCTGCCGGGGCGCCGCCGATGTGGTGCGAGTGACGGAAGACGAGATCGCGGAGGCGATGCGGGTGATCTTCGAGACCACCCACAACGTTGCGGAAGGATCAGGCGCCGCTGCCTTCGCCGCCCTCATGAAAGACCGACGCCGACGCCCGGGAGCCCGGCTCGGCGTCATTCTCTCGGGCGGAAACGTCGACCGGCCTGTCTTCGCGCAGGTCCTCGCGGGACAGACGCCGGACGCCGGGTGATGTTAGTGGCCAAGCTGCCCGGCGATTTGCTACCTTGCCGGCAGATGAATCAAACCAGCCGGGTTTCCGTCATACGCCCGCGAGGTGAAACGATGTTCAAGCGAGTCGCGAGACCGCGGTGCCGCTTCTTCACGCTGATCGCCGCGGCGATGCTCTGCGTCACGGCGGTGCCCGAAGCGGTTCACGCCCGCTCGGGCGAAAGCCAGGCCGGCGGCCAATCGCTGCTCGGCAGCTATCTCGCCGGACGCATCGCCCGCGGACAACACGACATGGCGGCGGCCGCCGAGTACTATCGATCGGCGCTCGAGCGAGATCCGGGCAATCTGCCGCTCATGGAGCAGGCGCTGCTCATGGAGACCTCCGAAGGGCGGTTCCCGAGCGCCAAGGAACTCGCGACCCGTATCGCCGGCCAGCAGAACGACCACAGGATGGCGCGGCTGATCCTCGGGATCGAGGCCGCCACGACCAAGCGCTACGAGGACGCCTTCGATCAGTTCTCTGCCCAGGGCAACGGCCTGATGGAGCAACTGACGCTCGCTCTCGCACGCGGCTGGATGAAGGTCGGCACCGGCGAAATCGCGATGGCCATCAAGGAGGCCGATACGGTCAATCAGGCCGAATGGGCGCGCTTCTATGTGCGCTATCACAAGGCGCTGATGTACGATGTTGCCGGTCAGCCGGGCGAGGCCAAGGCCGCGTTCGATCGCCTGTTCCGCAGCGACACCAAATCGTTTCGCGTCGCGCTCGCTTATGCACATCACGCGTCGGCGAACGGCGACAACAGGCTCGGCATTTCGGTGCTCGAAGAGCATGCGCGCAAGACGGGTGGCGCGATGCATCCGGTGGCCCGCGATCTCGCGGCACGCCTGAAGGCGGGCGAGCGGGTCGGACTGCTGGTCGGCACGGCCAACGCGGGCTTGGCGGAGATCTTTTATGGTCTCGGTGAGGCACTCGCCAGCGAGGGCGGGATCAGCGTCGGTGCGATCTATCTGCAGATGGCGCTCCGGCTCGAGCCCAACTCACCGTTCGCGCTCGCGGCACTCGCCAACGTCTACGAGACGACCAAGAACTACGACGCGGCCATCCGGGCCTACGAGCGGATTCCGGCCGGCTCGCCGCTCGAGCAGGCGATCGACATCCGGAAGGCGCAAAACCTCAACCTGCTGGAGCGGATCGACGACGCCAAGGCGTTGCTCGACAGGCTGCTCGAGCGCGATCCCAAGGACATCCGTGCGCTCGATGCCCTCGGCAACCTGATGCGCGGCCGAAAGCGCTACGACGAGGCGATCGACTACTACTCCCGGATCATCGCCGGCATCGAGAAGCCAGAGCCGAGGCACTGGCCGTACTTCTATGCCCGAGGCACCAGCTACGAGCGGACGAAGCGCTGGCCGCTGGCGGAGGCGGACCTGCAAAAGGCCATGCAACTGTCGCCGGATCAGTCACTGGTGCTCAACTATCTCGGGTACTCGTGGGTCGATCAGGGGATCAATCTCAAGCAGGGCCTGAAGCTCATCGAGCGGGCCGTGCAGTTGAAGCCCGACGATGGCTATATCGTCGACAGTCTCGGGTGGGCCCACTTCCGGCTCGGCAATTTCAAGCAGGCGGTCAAGTATCTCGAGCGCGCGGTGGAACTCCGGCCGGAAGATCCGACGCTCAACGATCACCTAGGGGACGCCTTCTGGCGCGTCGGGCGGCGTCGCGAGGCCTACTTCCAGTGGCGGCAGGCGCTGACGCTGAAGCCGGAGCCCGAGGAAGTCGACAAGATCAATCGCAAGCTCGAGGACGGACTGCCGGATCTCGTGCAGGGCAAACCCGTCAAGCCCCGCAAAGTGAAGGCGCAGCGGCCCGCGCAAGAGCGCAAGCGGGCGTCGAGCGACTACGAGCCGGTCCGGCCGGGTTTGCAGTAGCCGCGCGCAAGGTCTCATCGGGCGCGGAACGTCATGGCTGACACGTCGTTGACCGAGCTGGCTCCGGCCAAGGTGAACCTGTCGCTCCAGGTGCTCGGCCGCCGACCCGACGGCTATCATGAACTCGACAGCCTCGTGGCCTTTGCGGGCTCTGAAGCGAGCGACCAGCTGACGCTTTCCGCCGCTGGGCCGGACGGGCTCGCGGTCACGGGCCGCACGTCCG
>JBGSJD010000678.1:0-1631 GCA_041742195.1 Hyphomicrobiaceae bacterium | reverse complement strand
CGTCGTCACGACGCCGCGGCCGCCCGGATGGCCGACGATCACGGGCTCGTAGCGCAACTCGGGCCGGTCGCGCTTCTCGACGGAGGCATAGAAGGCGTCGCAATCGATGTGGGCAATCGTGAGCGCTTCGAGTTCGGGGTGGTGCACGATGCGCTGCGAGCCACAGGCGGTGCAGCGCTCCGGCCCGGAAAGCGCCGGCCCCGACCACTCGCAGCAAGCGCGGCAGAGCATGCGCATTGCATTACTCCCCGGCTCGACCTCGGGCCGACATGCCCCCACGGTGACAAATCGCCCGGGACGCGACGCCCGGCATTGGTTCCCGGCGGCAATTGCGGCTAGCCTTGGCACGAGCCATGCCGCGCGCGCCCAGCGCCTGCCCGCAACCAAGACCGTTCCCAGGAGGAAAGCCCATGTCCCAACCGCTCCCCGATCGCTACCTCAAGACAGGCATCTTCCTCGCCCCATTCCACGCGCTCGACGAGAATCCCACCCTCGCCATCGAGCGGGACATGGATCTCGTGGAGCACCTGGACAGGCTCAACTATCACGAGGCCTGGATCGGCGAGCATCACTCGGGCGGCTTCGAGATCATCGCCTGCCCGGAGATGTTCATCGCCGCGGCCGCCCAGCGCACGCGTCATATCCGGCTCGGGACGGGCGTCGTGTCGCTTCCCTACCATAACCCGTTCACGCTCGCCTCGCGCATGATCCAGCTCGATCACATGACGCGTGGGCGGGCGATGTTCGGCGTCGGGCCGGGCTCGCTCATCTACGACGCGGAGAAGATCGGTCTCAAGGCCGCCGACCAGCGCCGGCGCATGGGCGAATCGCTCGAATGCCTGATGGAGCTGATGCAGGGCCGGATGGTGACGCGGACGACCGACTGGTTCACGCTGAACCAGGCGAAACTCCAGCTTCTGCCCTATTCGAACCCGATGATGGAAATGGCCGTCGCCTCGTCGCGCTCGCCGGTCGGGGCCCTCGCTTCGGGCAAGTACGGCATCGGCATGCTCTCGATCGGGGGGACGTCCGACGAGGCGCTCGCCGCGCATGCCGCGAACTGGGGCATCCACGAAGAGAGCGCGCGAGCGGCCGGGCGGACGCCGGATCGCTCGAAGTGGCGGATCGTGACGTTCGCGCACGTTGCGGAGACGCGCGAGAAGGCGCGCGCCGACATGGCCCACGGCCTCGCCAATTTCGCCAAGTACTTCACGGACGTCGCGACGTTCCCGATCATTCCGGCGGGCATCGAGGACCCGGTGAACTACCTCGTCGAGAACGGCGTCGCGTGCATCGGGACGCCGGACGACTGCATCCGGCATTTCGAGCGGCTGTGGAAGGGATCGAACGGTGGCTTCGGCGCGGTGCTGCTGCTAGCGCACAACTGGGCCGACTGGGAGGCGACCAAGCGCAGCTACGAGTTGATGGCGCGCTACGTGCACCCGCATTTCCAGCGCGGATCGAACAGCCTGCGCCAATGGAGCTACGATGACGCCAAGACGAAGCACGAGACGGCCGGCGCGGAATCGCAGGCTGCCGTGCTCGGCGAGATCGACAAGTACAAGAAGGCCAAGGGAGAGACGGGCGGCGGCGGCCGGGCCTGGTAAAGGCGTCCTGGCGCCGCCGCGCCC
>JBGSJD010000677.1:0-1853 GCA_041742195.1 Hyphomicrobiaceae bacterium | reverse complement strand
GCCGAGGTCACGCCTCGCGTCGTTTCGCGGCGCACTCTATGGGCGGGCGCCAGCGTCGTCCACGCGGGAAGCTCGCCGTCCCGGGGCGAACCGTCATTCGCCTGCTGCGCTTCGCCGATAGTTGAGGCATTGTCGACGGCCCGCACGGCGTGTATCGCCCACACACCGACGCGCGGGGCACAAAAGAACTCGGGGAGACGCAATGCCAGGGACGAGCAACGACCGTCAGGCCGCTCTCGACTATCACGAGGCCGACCCGCCCGGAAAAATCGCGATCCAGGCGACAAAGCCTCTGGCCAACCAGGCGGATCTGGCGCTCGCCTACAGCCCGGGCGTGGCGCACGCCTGCGAAGCCATCGCGGCGGACCCCTCGACCGTTTCGCGCTACACCGCGCGCGCCAATCTCGTCGGAGTGATCACGAACGGCACGGCGGTGCTCGGCCTCGGCGACATCGGACCGCTGGCGGCCAAGCCCGTGATGGAAGGCAAGGCGGTTCTCTTCAAGAAGTTCGCCGGCATCGACGTCTACGACATCGAGGTGGACGAGCGACAGGTGGAGCCGTTCGTCGAGGCTGTGGCGCGGCTCGAGCCCACGTTCGGGGGCATCAACCTCGAGGACATCAAGGCGCCCGAGTGCTTCGAGATCGAGCGGATGCTGCGCGAGCGCATGCGTATCCCCGTGTTCCACGACGACCAGCATGGCACCGCCATCGTCGTCGCGGCCGGGATCCTCAACGGGCTCAAGGTGGTCGGCAAGCGGATCGAGGACGTGCGGCTCGTCACGTCAGGGGCAGGCGCCGCCGCGCTCGCGTGCGTCAATCTCCTCGTCACGCTCGGGCTCCGGCGCGAGAACGTCACGCTCACCGACATCAAGGGCGTCGTCTATCGTGGGCGCAACGAGCTCATGAACAAGTACATGGAGACCTACGCCCACGACACGCCGAAGCGCACGCTCGCGGAGGCGATCGCCGGAGCCGACGTCCTGCTCGGCCTCTCGGCGGCGGGCGTCGTCAATCGCGACATGGTCGCCTCGATGGCCGCGAAACCGCTCGTCTTCGCGCTCGCCAACCCGACGCCGGAAATCCTGCCGTCGGAAGTGCTCGCCGTCCGCAACGACGCGGTGATTGCGACGGGGCGGACCGACTATCCCAACCAGATCAACAACGTTCTCTGCTTTCCCTTCATCTTCCGGGGCGCCCTCGACGTGGGGGCGACGACCATCAACGAGGCGATGAAGGCGGCCGCCGTGCAGGCCCTCGCCGGCATCGCGGAGAGCGAAGCCTCCGACGTCGTGCTCGCAGCCTACGGTGCCGAGACGTTCGTCTTCGGCTCCCAGTACATCCTGCCGAAGCCGTTCGATCCGAGGCTGATCACCGAGATCGCGCCGGCCGTCGCCCAGGCGGCCATGGACAGCGGCGTCGCGACCCGTCCGATCGCGGATTTCGCGGCCTACCGGGAGAAACTCAACGGCTTCGTCTATCGATCCGGGTTCGTGATGCGACCCGTCTTCGACGGTGCGCGGCGCGCCTCGCGCGTCACGCCGAAGCGGATCGTCTATGCGGAGGGCGAGCACCCCTACGTGCTGCAGTGCGCACAGCAGGTCATCACCGAGCGGCTCGCGCGGCCGATCCTCGTCGGATCGCGCGAAGGCATCGAGCGATCGCTCGCGCATATGGGGCTCAGGCTCAAGGCCGGCCGCGATTTCGACGTGTTCGATCTCGCGACAGATCCCCGCATCCACGACCTCACGCGGGAATACCATCAGCTCGTGGAGAGAAAAGGCGTCGCGCCCTCGCATGCCCAGCGCGTGGTGCGGAACGGTTCGACCGTCGTCGCGGGCCTGCTGCTCCGGC
>JBGSJD010000676.1:0-8030 GCA_041742195.1 Hyphomicrobiaceae bacterium | reverse complement strand
GTGCCGGCAGCGCCGGTCACCAGAACCACGTGCCCGTCCAGTCGCCTGCCCGTCGTCTGCCGCACCGCGCCGCCTCCTGTCGTCATGCTGGCCCTCGTCACGCCGGATCGTACCGGCATGTCGGTGCGAGCCTTCCAAAAGGGCGGCGGTTTGTCGAGGTCGCTTGACGGCCGTGCGCCGGAGCCGCCACCTTGCGGGCCACACGAAGCGAAGGATGCGCTGCATGAGACCACTCGAAGGGTTGCTCGCCGTTTCCGTGGAGCAGGCCATTGCCGGCCCCATGTGCGGGCGGCTTCTCGCCGACGGCGGCGCCCGCGTCGTGAAGGTCGAGCGGCCGGAGGGCGATTTCGCGCGGGCCTACGACCGGATGCTCGACGGGGAGAGCATCTACTTCGTCTGGCTCAACCGGGGGAAGGAATCGGCCGTCTGCGATCTCGCCAAGGCCGAGGACCGGGCCTTGTTCGAGGCGCTCGTCGCAAGGGCCGACGTGCTCGTGCAGAACCTGAAGCCCGGGGCGCTGGCTAAGCTCGGGCTCGGGACGGACGTGCTGACGCAGCGGCACCCACGGCTCGTCGCGTGCTCGATCTCGGGCTACGGCGACACCGGGCCCTATGCCCAGCGCAAGGCCTACGACATGCTGATCCAGGCAGAGTCGGGCCTCGCCTCGGTGACGGGCAGCGCTGGCGAACCGTCGCGCGTCGGCATCTCGATCGTGGACATCACGACCGGTCATCTCGCGTACGAGGCAATCCTCGAGGCGCTGCTGCGGCGGGCGACAACCGGCACCGGCGCCGACATCCGTATCTCGATGTTCGACGCCATGGCCGAATACATGAGCGTGCCGATGCTGCAGGGCATCCAGGGTTCGCCTCAGCCGCGGATCGGGCTTCGGCACACGGCGCTCGCGCCCTACGGGGTGTTCACGACGCGGGACGGCCAGCCGGTGCTGATCTCGATCCAGAACGAGCGCGAGTGGCGGTCGCTCTGCGAGAAGGTCATCGGGCAGCCCGAGGCCGCGAACGATCCACGGTTCGCGTCCAACTCCGACCGGGTCGCGAACCGGGAGGCGACCGACGCGCTGATCCAGGCGTGGTTCTCTGCGACCGACGTCGCCGATGCCATCGCCCGGCTCGATGGCGCGGATATCGCGTTCGGGCGCGTGTCGGACTGGGCGGCGCTGCGCGATCACCCGCACCTCAGGCTGATGGACGTGCCGTTCGCCAAGGGGACGACGCGCCTGCCGTCGCCGGCCGCGATCTGGGACGGCGCCATGGGCGAGACCAAGCCCGTGCCGAAGCTCGGGCAGGATACGGCTCGGCTCAGGCGCGAGTTTCTCGGCGGGTGACGGCGCTCAGGGTGTCTTCCTGAAGGCGCCGCCCAGGATCTGGTTCTGCACGCCAGCGCCAAGGGTCGGGCGGCGGGACGACACGACGCCCGCGTTGACGCCGATCCAGCCGATCTCGCCGGAGAGACGCCCGTACTCGATCTTCGGGCAGCGGTTCATGACGACCTTCAGCCCCGCGGCCTCGGCTTCGGTGGCGGCTTCGTCGTTGCTGACGGAGAGCTGCATCCAGACCGACTTCAGACCGAGCCGGGCTTTCTCGGCGATGGCCTCACGCGTGACCTCGAGCGCCGCCTCGGAATTGCGGAAGATGTCGACCATGTCGACGGGGCCGGGAACTTCGTTGAGTGACGCATAGACGCGGCAGCCCTGGATCTCCTTGCCCGCGAGGCCCGGATTGATCGGGTGCACGGCATAGCCTTTGCCGAGCAGATACTTGATCACGAAGTAACTTGGCCGGTTGAAGTTCGCCGACGCGCCCACCATCGCGACGGTGCGGGTCTCGGAGAGGATGCCCGAGATGTAGGCGTCGTCGTAGCGATCGTGGTTCATGTGGGGCGTCCTCGGCGACGGATTGGGCTACGGGGCCGGCGGCGGCAGCTCGATCCGTCCATTTGGCTCGAGGCCGACGAACGGATTGTAGGCCACCTCCCAGAGATGGCCATCGGGATCTGCGAAGTAGCCGCTGTAGCCGCCCCAGAAGACCCGCCGGGCTGCCTTGACGAGCGTTGCGCCACACGCGACGGCCTGAGCCAGGGCGGCGTCTGCTTCGGCTTCCCCCGTAACGTTCCAGGCGAGCGTCACACCCCGAAAGCCCGGCGCTGTCGCTGGCACGCCCGCGTCCTCCGCGAGCGCTTCCCGGCCGTAGAGTGCGAGCACGACCGTGCCTATATCGAAGAACGAGATGCCATCGGTGCTGCCGGACGACGGGCGGAGCCCCATGGCCATGTAGAACGCTTTCGACCGGGCGAGGTCGTCGACGCCGAGGGTGACGATGCCGATCCGCGGCGGCGCCATCGTCACGAACCAGTCCAGACGGGCTGGCGCTTCGCAATGAAGGCGCCGATCCCCTCCTCCGCGTCACGGTAGAGCATGTTGCGCACCATGACGGAGGCCGCCTCGGCATAGGCCTCGGCGAGCGGCATCTCGAGCTGGCGGTAGAACGTCTCCTTGCCGATGGCGACGGTGGCGGGCGACTTGGCGGCAATGATCGCGGCCATGGCGCCGGCCTCATCGAGCGCATTGCCCTCGGCAACGACGCGATTGACGAGCCCATAGCGCTCGGCGTCGGGCGCGCTCAGCATCTCGCCGAGGAGGAGCATCTCCATGGCCTGCTTGCGGGGCACGTTGCGCGAGAGCGCGACCATCGGCGTCGAGCAGAAGAGACCGATGTTGACGCCGGGCGTGATGAAACGGGCCGTGGCGCCCGCGACGGCGAGATCGCAGGTCGCGACGAGCTGGCACCCGGCCGCGGACGCCACGCCCTCCACGGCTGCGATGAACGGTTTCGGCGAGCGAACGATGGACAGCATCATGCGCGCGCACTGGTCCATCAGATGCGCGAAGTAGGCCTGACCCCGATCGGCGTCGGCGCGGCGGGCCGTCATCTGCTTCAGGTCATGGCCCGACGAGAATGCCGGGCCGTTCGCGTCGATCACGACGGCGGCCACGGACGTGTCCACGGACAGGCGGTCGATGGCGGCCTGCAGCGCGGCGATGAGTTCCTCGGATAGCGAATTTCGCTGCGCAGGACGATTGAGCGTCAGGCGGGCGACGGCACCGCTTCTTTCCTCGAGCAAAATTGCGGGTGAGGGTTGGGAAGCGGGCCGGTCCTGCATGGTGGACAACTCTCTGGAGGTGACGCGCCACGACGGAGCCGCGGCGCGCAGACTTACTGGAGGACCTTCTCGATCTCGGCCCGGTGCTTCTTGACCAGATCGACGTTCTCGGGGAACTGCAACGGCGGCGTATACTTCAACGCCTCGTTCAGCTCGTCCAGCATCTGCTTCTTGTCCTTCTCGGGAAGCGACGTGTCGGCGGTGATCTCGGCGATTTCCTTCTTGATCGCGGAGATCGGGTCCGTGAAGGCGCCGCTCTGGGGATCGAGTCCGCCCATCACCATCGAGATGTTGAAGGCGACGTCGTCGAAGTCCGCGAACGCGGCGAAACCGTTCTTCTTGGCGATGGCGTCGAGCTGGGCCTGAACCTTGGGATCGGGCTTGTCGGTGGGCTGGTTGCCCTGCTGCCCGGCGAGAGCCGCCATCTCGGCCTGGGCCTTGATGTAGTTCTTGATCACCGGCTCACTCAGCTTGATCTGCTTGAACGCCGGCTCCTCGCCCTGCTGCTGCTGCGGCTGCTGAGCCGTGACCGGCTCGATCATCAAAAGGGACGACACGGCCACGACGGCCGCCAGAAACTGTCTCATGAGCTTCATTGCAACCATCTCCTGGGTGTTCAGAGGGAGCGGATCACGGCTATAGACCCTCGGCGCGCGTTAGACCGCACAATTGGGACATAAAAGCGATGACGAGCAATACCGCCCTCGAACTTCCTCTCACCACCGAGGCCGTGACGCAACTGATCGACACCGCATTTCCCGAGATCCACGCGGCAGGACGGTTGATGAGCATCGAGTCCGTCGGTCTTGCCCGGGCTCGCGTGCGGATGGCAGCCGATCCGCGCAACCTCCGCCCCGGCGGCACCGTCTCCGGGCCGGCTCTCTTCACGCTCGCCGACTTCGCCATCTATGTCGCGCTACTTGCCACGCTGGGTCCGCGCGCCATTCCCGCCGTGACGAGCAACCTCTCGATCAACTTCCTGTCGCGCCCCGACCCCGTCGATACGTTCGCCGACGTGAACCTCATTCGCATCGGGCGGCGCACCGCCTATGCGGAGGTGGGGCTCACCTCCGCCGGTCGCGAGGCGATGGTCGCGCACGCCACCGGCACCTACGCGCTTCCCCCTCAAAAATGACGGGTATTACGCCACCTCATATGCGGTATTATAATGCCTATTTTTCAACCCATTGATTTTGCTTACGTAATCGCGCCATACCGAGGGTCTGGTCGATTGACGCGGCGCGTGGCGTGCCCTATACGCTGCTTCGCGGCTCGTGCTGCACGCGGCCAGGCGGCCTTTTTCGCGGCGCCGGCTCCACTCGGGAGATTTCTTCATGAAGACCTACTCCGCCAAGCCCGGCGAGGTGGAAAAGAAATGGATCGTCATCGACGCCAAGGGTTTGGTCGTCGGACGGCTCGCCAGCCTCATCGCCATGCGCCTCAAGGGCAAGCACAAGCCCACGTACACGCCGCACGTCGACATGGGTGACAATGTCATCGTGATCAACGCCGAGAAGGTCGTGTTCACGGGCAACAAGTACGAGGACAAGCAGTACTTCCGCCATACGGGCCATCCCGGCGGAATCAAGGTGCGGACGCCGCGCCGCATCCTCGAGAGCAAGTATCCCGGCCGGGTCATCGAGCTCGCCGTCTCGCGCATGCTGGCCCGCGGGCCCCTGCAGCGGAAGATCATGGGGAACCTCAAGGTCTACGCCGGTGGAGAGCATCCGCATCAGGCGCAGAATCCCGTGGCACTCGATGTCGCCGCGATGAACCGCAAGAATACGAGGGCCTGACAGCCATGGCTACCGAACCGATGACGCTGAGCGACCTCGGCGAACTCAAGGGACAGGCGGGCGAGACGAGCGCTGGCGATGGTCCCGTGCACGTCCAGAAGCTCGACACACTCGGCCGCGCCTACGCCACCGGCAAGCGGAAGAACGCCGTCGCGCGCGTCTGGGTGAAGCCCGGCGCCGGCAAGATCACGGTCAACGGCAAGACGTTCGAGACCTACTTCGCTCGCCCCGTCCTGCAGATGATCCTGAAGCAGCCACTCATCGCCGCCAACCGGCTGGACCAGTTCGACATCGTCGCAACTGTCGCCGGCGGAGGCCTCTCGGGCCAGGCCGGCGCGGTGCGCCACGGCGTATCGAAGGCGCTCACCTACTACGAACCCGGGCTTCGAGGCGTGCTCAAGAAGGGAGGCTATCTCACCCGTGACAGCCGCGTCGTCGAGCGCAAGAAGTACGGCCGCATGAAAGCCCGTCGGAGCTTCCAGTTCTCGAAGCGCTGACGTCACCACACCGATATGCTTCAGGAAAGGGTCCGCGCCGCGGGCCCTTTTCTCGTTTGACGCCGGGGACACGGCGGGGCGTCATGGGCGGGCGGAGAACCGGGGCCTTCGAGTGTCATGTGAAATTCGCAAGCCCGTGATGCGTGAGCGCACCCCGGCGACCTCGCCGTTTCAGTGACAGACGTTCCGACCGGAGCCCGGCATGCCGCACAATCCGACCGCCAGTGACGTCATCGTGCGGCACTTCAGATCGATCGTCATCTGGCCGGTGGAGATCGTGCGTGACGAACGTGGCAACGGCCATGCTTGTGAGGCGCGCTTCGCGTCCGCCGCGACGGGCATCTGGCAGATCGTCGAGGACGAAATCGGCAACCCCGACCTGCCGCTGCAGGAGCGACATTACCGCGAATTCGTCGGCTTCCTGCCGCACGTGCAGCGCTTCCTCTATGGCGACGTCGAGGGGCGGATCAGCGATCTGAAGCCCGGCGAAGCGCCCCTCAGGGTCTATCGGCGCAGCGACGTGCAGTCGGTGCGGATCGAGCTCAGGGCCGGTGAGGCGCCGGTCGTGGCGCAGGTCAGCCATATCGATCTCCACTTCTTCCACGACGTCGACGTGGCGATCCTCGCCTGCGAGCTAGCACTCGACGACGTGCCGCTCAACGTGGCGCACGAGATCATGTACCGGTTCGGGCGCGCCTATCCGCCCGGGTGGTCGGAGGCGGGGGAGGCGCTGCATTGTCCGGCGCGGGTCGAGTGGCTCGATCAGGGAGGCGCGGTGCTGGCCCGTTCCGACTACGAGAACCGCGACCGTTACATGGAGTCCGTGGGCCGAGCGCGGTCACCCTGCTTCTCGGCGCACTGGGAGTTCCTGCTGGCGCCGCTGACGCCCTACGGCGCGCAAAAGGCCAGCGCGCTCCAATTCCGGCAGATCGAGTACTATCGCCTGCCGCAGATGACGTTCCTGTCGGTGCCGGACATGGCGGCGCTCGATCGCTCGGAGTACATCCGACTGACGTTCGCCTCCGGCTCCGGCCGAGGCCTGCCGTTCTCGGACAGGCACCTCGTGGATTTCGAGCGCAACCACTGTTACGACCGCTTTTTCTACGAGACCCAGCGGGACGGCGCGGCGAGTACGCGGTTCCTGCTCTGCGGACATGCGTTCACCGTCGTCACGGATGCCGATGCCGCGTTCGCCCACGACAACGAGCGCGGCCTGCTCGGGCAGTTCCGCCACCAGTACTACCTGCTGTTCCTGATCGCCCACTTCCACAAGGCAGCGCTGCTGATGCTCTCCGACCGGCTGGTCGCGGCCATCAAGCGCCTTGAAGTGCAGAGTGCGCGCTCGACGGTGCGGTTCCGCTCCGAGATCTATGCCTTGCAGGAGGCGTTCATGAGCTTCACGCAGCGCTACTGGATCGGCGACGCTTCGCACCAGGACCAGGCGCGCGACCTGTTCCGGATGCTGCGCCGGCAGCTCGACACGGAGGCGACCTACCGCGATCTCAGAAGCGAGATCTTCGACAGCGTGCAGTACCTCGACAGCGACGTGCTCCGGCGGCAGACCGGCTCCATGCACCGGCTCACGGCGGTCACGATCCTGGGCCTGATCGGCACGGTGGCAACCGGCTTCCTCGGCATGAACCTGATCGCGGCGGCGGATTCGCCGCTCGAGACGAAGCTCACGATCTTCGGTGTGGTGCTGGCCACGACCGCGCTCGTGATCCTCATGGTCGTGGTGGCGTCGCGGCCGCTGACGGCGCTGTTCGACAAGATCTCGGGCGAGCATCGGAACGGCGCGGAACCATGATCCGCGTCGGCGGTTGAGCACGCCCGCCGCGCGGTCCATGGTTCGCGTGACGAGATGGCCCGACGCCGGAGGCGTTCCCGAATGATTCCGACGCACAACAGCATTCCCTAGTCGGCCACGCCGGTCGCAACCTACGGCGCGATCGCGCTCTGCGTGCTCGCGTTCGGGTACCAACTCACCCTGGGCGACCCGCACGTCGAGCGCTTCCTTCTGGACTACGCGCTGGTTCCGGCCCGCTATACCGACGGCGCCTTCGCCGCCAGGCACGGCCTCGAGCGGACCAACGTGCTGCCGTTCCTCACGAGCATGTTCCTGCATGGCGGGCTTTTGCACATCGCCTCGAACCTGTGGGTGTTGTGGGTGCTCGGGCCGGCGCTCGAGGATCGGCTCGGCGTGGCGCGCTACGTCGCGCTCTATGTGCTCGCGGGCCTCGCAGCAGGACTGCTCCACATCGTCACGAATTTTTTCTCCACCGTGCCGGCGCTCGGTGCGTCGGGGGCGATCGCGGGGGTGATCGGCGCCTACGCGCGGCGATTCCCCTATGCCTGGGTCAACCTGCTGCAGCCGGTGGGGATCATGCCCGTGTTCTTCATGCTGCCGGTGATGGTGTTCGCGGGGCTCTGGTTCCTCACACAGCTCGTCAGCGGCGCGGGCTCGCTGTTGATGCCGGGGCAGAGTGGCGGCGTCGCGTGGTTCGCGCATGTCGGCGGATTTCTCGCGGGATGGCTGCTGGTCGGGCGGCTCGCTGCA
>JBGSJD010000675.1:0-2107 GCA_041742195.1 Hyphomicrobiaceae bacterium | reverse complement strand
CCGGCCGTCCTCACCACGGCCGTCATTCTCGCCATGGGCGCGGTCGCGGCCCGGGGCATCAAGGAGGCCGTTGGCGTCGCGGCCGTGATGACGCTGATCGAGATCGGCGGCCTGCTCGTCATCGTCGGGGCGGGGCTTTGGGCGCAGCCGACGATCCTCGCCGATCTGCCGCTCGCGGTCACGGGCCTCGGGGCGCCCGGGGCCTGGAGCGGGGTGCTCGGGGCCAGCCTGATCGCGTTCTTCGCTTTCATCGGGTTCGAGGGGATGGTGAACGTGGCGGAGGAGGTGAAGCGGCCCGAGCGGACGCTGCCGATCGCCATCGCCATCGTGCTCGCCGTCAGCACGCTGCTCTACATCCTCGTCGTCTGGGTGGTCATCCGCAGCGTACCGCAAGCCGAACTCGCGGCGTCGGCGGCGCCGCTCAGCCTCGCCTACGAGCGGCTCACGGGCGCGTCGCCCGTCATCATCTCGCTGATCGCCATCTTCGCGACCATCAACGGCGTCATCGTACAGACGATCATGAGTTCGCGCGTGATCTACGGGCTCGCCAGCCAGGGCCTGTTGCCGAGCGCCCTGAGCAAGATCTCGCCGCTCACGCGGACGCCGCTCAGAGCCTCGGTCGTCGTCGTGGCCATCGTGCTCGCGCTGGCGCTCTTCTTTCCGATCGACCGGCTGGCGGACATGACGACCTGGGTGATGCTCGCCGTGTTCACGCTCGTCAATGCGGCGCTCGTCCTGCTCAAGATCCGGGACCCCGCCGCACCCCGGGGCCTGTCATTTCCCATCTGGATGCCGATTGTCGGCATGGCGAGTTGCATTGCCCTGCTGGTGGCCACGGCGATCTGGTGAGACAGCCGGCGCCGGGCCATGCCGACGAGCCCCCGCATGCCGAGATGTGTGTGCGGGATCGCGCGCTCACCCTGATCCGGCATTGTCACGCTCGGCCGGTAGAGCGGGATCGCCCCCGGGCAGCAATGGGGATAAGATAACCGGCGTCGGCTCGACACGTGACGGTCGCCTCACGGTCCATCAACAGCACGTGAGCAACCCTTAAAACGATCCGATGCGGTTCGAAATATGTCGCGCGTCGTGTTGAAATCCGTTACTGTGATGCTCGTGCTGCCGTTTCATGCTGCCCCCTGTCGCCACGCCGCGCCATAACGAGACGAGAGAATGGATTACCGCGAGGTCCTCAAATCGAACACCGTACTTGACCGCAAGTACCGCATCGATCGGGTGATCGGCGCGGGTGGCTTCGGTATCACGTACCAGGCGTTCGACATCGGACTTGCGGCACCGGTCGCGGTCAAAGAGTACTATCCGGCACAGTTCGGAATGCGGGACACCTCGCTCAGCGTTCGGGCCCGCTCCGAGAGCGACCGACCGCTCTTCGATCGCCTGAAGGCGAGCTTCCTGCGCGAAGCGCGCACGCTCGCCCAGTTCGACCATCCCGCCATCGTCCGCGTGCTCAGCGTCTTCGAGGCGCACGGCACGGCCTACATGGTGATGCGGTTCGAGAGCGGACCGAGCCTCAAGGCCTGGCTCCGTGACAACGAAGCCGCGCCGAGCCAGGACGATCTCGACCGGCTGATCTGGCCGCTGCTCGATGCCATCGAGCTCATGCACCGGGCGGATTTCCTCCACCGCGACATCGCCCCCGACAACATCATCGTGCGGGCCGACGGCGGTCCGGTGCTGCTCGACTTCGGGGCGTCGCGGCGCGTGATCACCGACATGAGCGGCACGCTGACCGGCGTCGTCAAGCAGGGGTACTCGCCGCAGGAGCAGTATTCGAGCGACGTCAGGGCGCAAGGACCTTGGACCGACATCTACTCGCTCGGCGCGACGCTCTATCTCGCGGTCACGGGAAAGGTGCCCGCCGAGGCGACGGCGCGCATGCTCGACGACGGGCTGAAGCCGGCGCTCGAGGCGGCGCGCGGCAGCTACCGTGCCGAATTCCTCGCGGCGATCGACGAAGCCTTGCGCCTGCATCCCCGCAACCGGCCGCAGTCGGTCGGAGAATGGCGCGAGATGCTGTTCCTCGGGGCAGGCCCCACGGCTGCGCTGCTCGAGCCGGGAAGCGGACTGCCCGATCGCCGCTCCGGGC
>JBGSJD010000674.1:0-3823 GCA_041742195.1 Hyphomicrobiaceae bacterium | reverse complement strand
GGCGAGGCGCCGCAGGCCGCGTTCACGGCCAACGGCCCGCTGACGAGCCATCCCCAGGTGCGGGAGCTTGCCTTCACTTCGGCAGGCACCGGACAGTTGCCGGCGCTGCGGCAGGTCAAACCGCGACCGGAAGACTTTTCGCCGTCGGCGGGGCTCAATGCGCTGCTGGCACGTCCGGAGGAGCGTTCCGAGCAGGCGAAGGCGCTAATCGCTCGGCAGCCGATGATGGCGACGCATCCGCTGGTCGCCGGGACGCTGCCCGAGTTCACGCCGCACCGGCCGATGCGACCCGAGAAGTCGGAAGGCGGCATCCGGTTCGAGATCGTGTCGGATTTCGAGCCCAAGGGGGATCAGCCGAATGCCATTCGCGACCTCGTCGCGGGCGTGCGGCAGCACGATCAGAACCAGGTGCTGCTCGGCGTCACAGGGTCGGGCAAGACGTTCACGATGGCCCACATCATCGCCGAGACGCAGCGGCCGGCGCTGATCCTGGCGCCGAACAAGACGCTGGCGGCGCAGCTCTACGGCGAGTTCAAGTCGTTCTTCCCGAACAACGCCGTCGAGTATTTCGTCTCGTACTACGACTACTACCAGCCCGAGGCCTACGTGCCGCGGACCGACACCTACATCGAGAAGGAAGCCTCGATCAACGAACAGATCGACCGGATGCGGCACGCCGCGACGCGGTCGCTGCTCGAGCGCGACGACGTGATCATCGTGGCTTCGGTGTCGTGCATCTACGGTATCGGCTCCGTCGAGACCTACACCGCGATGACGTTCCCGGTGCAGGTCGGGGACCGGATCAGCCGCGATCAGCTCCTCGCCGATCTCGTGGCGCTGCACTACCGGCGCAACGATGCCAATTTCCATCGCGGCACGTTCCGGGCGCGGGGCGACACCATCGAGCTGTTCCCGGCCCACTTGGAGGATCGCGCCTGGCGGATCTCGCTCTTCGGCGACGAGATCGAGGCGATCACCGAGTTCGATCCGCTGACGGGGCAGAAGTCGGACGAACTGAAGCTGGTCAAGATCTACGCCAACTCGCACTACGTGACGCCGAAGCCGACACTGCAGCAGGCCATCAAGGCGATCAAGGCCGAGCTGAAGCAGCGCCTCGACGAACTGCATGCGTCGGGCAAGCTGCTCGAGGCACAACGGCTCGAGCAGCGCACCGTCTTCGACATGGAGATGATGGAGGCGACCGGCTCGTGCGCCGGCATCGAGAACTATTCGCGCTATCTCACCGGGCGGCGGCCGGGCGATCCGCCACCGACGCTCTTCGAGTATCTGCCGGACAATGCGCTCGTATTCGCGGATGAGTCGCACGTGACCGTGCCGCAGATCGGCGGCATGTTCCGCGGCGACTACCGGCGCAAGGCGACGCTGGCCGAATATGGCTTCCGGCTGCCGTCCTGCATGGACAATCGGCCCCTCCGGTTCGAGGAGTGGAACGCCATGCGCCCGCAATCGATCTACGTCTCGGCCACGCCGGGCGACTGGGAGATCGAGCAGACGGGCGGCACGTTCGTCGAGCAGGTGATCCGGCCGACCGGCCTCGTCGATCCGATGGTGGAGATCCGCTCGGCGCGCAGCCAGGTCGACGACCTCCTCGACGAGGTGCGACAGGTGGCGAAGAAGGGCTACCGGACGCTCGTGACGACGCTCACCAAGCGCATGGCGGAGGACCTCACCGAGTACCTGCACGACAACGGGATTCGCGTCCGCTACATGCACTCCGACATCGAGACGCTGGAGCGTATCGAGATCATTCGCGATCTCCGGCTCGGGGCCTACGACGTGTTGATCGGCATCAATCTCCTGCGCGAGGGCCTCGACATTCCCGAGTGCGGCCTCGTCGCCATCCTCGACGCCGACAAGGAAGGCTTTCTCCGCTCCGAGACGTCGCTGATCCAGACCATCGGACGGGCGGCGCGCAACGTCGACGGCCGCGTGATCCTCTATGCCGACCACATGACGGGCTCGATGGAGCGCGCCATCGCCGAGACCGACCGGCGACGCGAAAAGCAGCTCGCCTGGAACGCTGCCCACGGCATCACGCCGGAGAGTATCCGCAAGTCGATCGGCGACGTGATGTCTTCCGTCTACGAGCAAGATCGCGTCACCGTCGACGCGGGGCTGGCGGAGAACGGGCAGCCGCTCATCGGCAACAACCTCACGGCCGTGATCGAGGACATGGAACGGCGCATGAAGGAAGCCGCCGCGGACCTCGAGTTCGAGACGGCGGCGCGGCTCCGCGACGAGATCAAGCGGCTGCGCGAGACAGAACTTGCCGTGGCCGACGATCCGCTCGCCCGGCAGACCGCCATCGAGGATCGGGCTGGCGCCTATGACGGCGCGAGGAAGTACGGACCGACCGGAACGGTGCTCGACACGGGAAGTCCCGCGGCGGGCGGCGCGTCACGCATCCGCAAGCCCACCCTCGACGAGATGACCGTCGGGCGTACCGAGGTGCCGCTCGGCGGGCAGCTGCCGGAACGACCGAAAGCGCCGGTCATGCCGACGCGGACGCGCGAGGTGGAGAGCACCTACGACAAGGGAAAGCGCAAGGGCCGGCAGCGGAAGACCGGCCGGCCTGGGATGTGAGGAGCGGACCGCGTCCGCTCAGCCGATCTCACCGGACAGGAAGGCCTTGAGGCGCGCGTTGGCGAGGTCTGGCACCTCGAAATGCACGAAGTGGCCCGCGCCCTCGGCTTTTTCGAGCGTGTGGTGCGTGAAGTAGTCGGCCAGCTTGTCGGTGAACTCGAATTTCAGAACCGGGTCGTGGGCGCCCCAGAGAAAATAGGTCGGCGCCTCGATCGGGGGAACCGGCAACGCGCCGTCCTGCATCATGCGGCGGCGGAAACGGTTGACTCCGACGTACCAGTCGAAGCCGCCCTGGATGTTGCCATTCGACAGGAAGTTGTCGACCCACTCCTCGAGGTAGGGCTCGAAGGCGTGCTTCTGGTGCGTCCAGTGGGTCAGGAAATGCCGGAAGTAGATGCGGCAGGCATCGGGCGACGAGCCGACGAGGGCGGCCGCGAAGTCCTTCTGGTGGAACTGCTGGTACCAGGTCTCGGGAAAGAGGCGGTGGTCGCCCCAGCGCTGGCCGATGCCGGGGTAGGCGCAGTTGAAGAAGAAGAGGCGCGACACGCGCTCCGGCCAGGCGAGCGTGAACTGCTGGGCGACGAACGAGCCGACGTCGTGGCTGACGAGGGCGATGCGGTCGAGGCCGAGGACGTCGAGGAAATCGCGCAGGTCCTTGGCGAGGAGCTGCGGTGGGGTTCCGTCGGCGGGGCGCGGCACCTTGCTCAGCGTTTCGCCGAAGCCGCGGAAGTCCGGTGCGATGCAGTCGAACTCCGCCGAGAGGTCGGGAAGGGTGTGGAGCCAGGAGCGCCGCCATTCGGGCCAGCCATGGAGAAAGACGACCGGTGTGCCGCTGCCGGCGCGGGTGTAGCGGATCGAGAGTTCCGCGGTCTCGGCCGTTCTGGCGGTCCAGTCGATGGTCACAGTGGAACTCCCGTGGTTTTCCGGATGGCGAGTGTGGCCCAGGTCGGGGGATCTCGGCAAAGGGTGCGTTCACCGGTGGATCGGGTCATCGCCTGACGCCGATCAAGGGCGGGCTTCGATCGGTCGCCTACGGTAGAGTGGGTCTTTCCGTCACGGCATCTCCAACGCGACCCAACGGACCACCGGTATGCGGCACCCCCACCCATCGACGCCCCTGGCTGCGGCCGAGGCGCTGGTTCTCGATACCGAGGCCACGGGCCTCGACGCGCGGTCGGCGCGCATCGTGCAGATCGCGGCCGTGGTGGTGCGGGGCGGG
>JBGSJD010000673.1:0-1526 GCA_041742195.1 Hyphomicrobiaceae bacterium | reverse complement strand
ACCGCGCTCGCCGTCGTGGCGGGCGTGCTCGCCGCCCCGCTGACCTCGGTCTATCCGGGCATGGGCGACAGTCTGCTCATCATCTCGTTCGTCGTCGTGGTGATCGGCGGCCTCGGCTCCATCTCGGGCGCCTTCTGGTCGGCGCTGCTGATCGGCCTCGTCGATACGTTCGGCAAGGCCTATGGCCCGAGCTTCCAGGGCACGGGTGCGCTCGGCACGCTGCTGGCGGCGCTCTCCGGCTCCAGCGTTTACTTGCTGATGATCGCCGTGCTGCTCTGGCGACCGACCGGCCTCTTCGGGCAGCGCCCATGATCGGCCCGGTGCGCATGTTGCCGAAGTCGTGGACCGGCTGGGCGATGATCTGGCTCGGCTTTGCAGCCCTCGCCGTGGTGCCGTTCTTCGCGACGCCGTTCTACGTCGGCCTCGTCACGACGGCCATGATCGCCGCCATGCTGGCGCTGAGCTTGCAGCTTCTGGTCGGCGCGACGGGTCTCGTCAGCCTCGGTCACGGCGCGTTCTACGGGCTCGCCGCCTACACCGTCTACCTGCTGTCGCCCGACGGCGACGCCAAGCCCATCTGGCTGACGTTGCCGGTCGCCATGCTCGCGGCCGGCATGGCCGCCTTCCTGATCGGCGCGATCTCGCTGCGCACGAAGGGCTTCTTTTTCCTGATGGTGACGCTCGCCTTCGGGCAACTCGTCTACGTGATCTTCCACGACACCAAGCTCGGCGGCGGCACCGACGGCGCCTATCTCGTGAAGCCACTGATCTCGGCCTTCGGCCTGACCCTGGACGTGACCTCGCTGCCCCGGAGCCGCCGCGCCTGGCCCACCTACTACGTGGCGCTCGTCCAGCTCGTCGCCATGTTCGCGATCCTCGCGGTCCTGCTCCGCTCCATGCTCGGCCGCGTGCTGGAGGGCATTCGCGTCAACGAGGCGCGCATGCAGGCGCTGGGCTTCGACACCTATCGCTATAAGCTGGCGGCCTTCACCATCGCGGGCGCGCTCGCCGGGGCTGCCGGCCACATGTGGGCCATGCAATCGGGCTTCGTGAACCCGGAGCTTGTCGGCTGGCACCGCTCGGCCGAGGCGTTGCTGCACATCCTGCTCGGCGGCATCGGCACCTTGGCCGGCCCCATCGTCGGCGCCTTTGCGTTCGTCTTCCTCGACGACCTCGCGCAACAGGTGACCGAGCGCAAACTGCTCGTCGAGGGGATGGTCATTCTGCTCGCCGTCCTGCTGCTGCGAAACGGCATCACGGGGCTGCGCGCGGGCAAACTCCCGGAGGCCAAGGAGAACAACGCACCCGAGCACGACGCCCCATCCGGCCAGCACACGATGGCCGGCCATGACTGACACACCGGCCGCTCGCCCCCTTCTCGAAACCGTCGCGCTCTCGAAATCCTTCGGTGGCCTCACCGCCGTCCGCGACGTCACGCTCTCGCTCGCCCACGCCGAACTCCACGCCGTCATCGGCCCGAACGGCGCCGGCAAGTCGACCCTGGTCAACCTCCTCGCGGGCGCCGT
>JBGSJD010000672.1:0-5781 GCA_041742195.1 Hyphomicrobiaceae bacterium | reverse complement strand
CGGCGCCGAGATCGTGGGCCATGGCGACCAGTGCCTCGCGCACGGGCCCGTCGTCGATCTGCAGCCGGATCCGCCGACCTGGCAGCGCGGCGCACGCGCCGGCCGCGGACGGCTCGACGACCAGCGCCGGTATCGACACCTCGAATGTCGTGCCCCGTCCCAATTCGCTGTCCACCTCGATCCGACCGGTCATGGCCGTGACGAGGCGCCGGCAAATCGTCAATCCGATTCCGGTGCCGCCAAACCTGCGCGACGTCGAACTTTCCGCCTGGGTGAAGGCATCGAACAGCGTAGTGATCTTCTCGGGCGGAATCCCGATTCCGCTATCGCGGACGCGCAGCACGAGGTCTGTCGATTGGCCTGCCGTCGCACCCGGTTTCGAGGCGAGCGTGATCAGGACGCCGCCCCGCTCGGTGAACTTCAAGGCGTTGTTGAGCAGGTTGGACAGGATCTGGCTGAGCCGCAGGGGATCGCCGATCACCTGCGCGGGGATATCCGGTGGGATGTGACAGGCAAGCTCGAGGCCCTTCGAGGCCGCATGCTCCGAGAACAGCTGGAGCACATCCTCGACGACGGCCGCGGGGCTCATCGGGATCTGCTCGAGTTCGAGATGGCCGGCCTCGATCTTCGTCAGATCGAGGATGTCGTTGATGAGGGCCAGCAACATCTTGCCCGACTTCACGATCACATCGCAGTTGCGGCGCGCGCGGGGGGCAAGATCGTCGGCGGCCAGCAGCTCGGCCATCACCAAGAGGCCGTTCATCGGCGTACGGATCTCGTGCGACATGGTGGCCAGAAAATCGGACTTGGCCGCATTGGCACACTCGGCTGCTTCCTTGGCTGCGGCCAGCTCGAGCGTTCGCAACTCGACCTCCTCGACGAGGCGATCTCGGTGCTGCTTCAGGGCAAGGTCGCGAGCGCGCACCTCGGCCATCATGGCGTTGAACGAGTCGACCAGACGTCCGGTCTCGTCATCGCTCGTGCGCGCAACGGGCTGGGAAAAGACGGCCTCGCGACGGATGGTGTCGGCCGCCGCGGTCAGCGTCAGGATCGGCCGACTGATGGAGGCTTGCAGGCGGATCGTGATGAGACCGGCAAAAGCGGCCGCAAGGGCGCCGGCGGCCATCGCATCGAGCAGGCTGGTCAGGAGAGAGAGACGGAGCTCGGAAACGTCGGCGATGAGGGAAAGCTGTCCGATCCGGCGGCCACCGTGCACCACGGGCATGGACACCAGATAGGTGCCGAGCCGCAGGGTCGTCAGCGGGCCGATGTCGCGGTTGGCCTGCAGCCTCTCCTGAACGCTACCGAGCACGATGCCTTGCCCGAACTCGTGCAGCTTCCGGCCTTCGGCATCGACCACGATGGCGAAGCGAACCGAAGGAATATCCGCGATCCCCTTGAGACCGTGCGCGATCCCGCGTCGATCTCCAGCCGCGACGGGGTTCGCGATGCTGCTCGCGAACGCCGCGGCGATGCCGAAGAGGGACTCACGCTTGGCAGCGAACCGCCGCTCCGTCTCGCGCCATGCCGAGGCTGCAGCCGACAAGAGGCCAGCGAGAAGCACCGCGGAAAGCACACTGGCCCACAGCTTCAGTCGGATCGATCTGGAAAGGTGACGAAGCACGCGGATTCAGGGCCTGACGTGTTGTGGCGTGGCCGGCTGCCACCGATGGAGCGTAGTGTCAGAATGTAAAAAATTCTCAATCAGTTGCGTGCTTCCAATATGGCCGGAACGCAGGCGAGTCCTTTAGAACATATTAATCGTCGCGCCATTCCGAAGCAGATCCTGAAATTAATCCGATACATAAACTTTGCCTTAAACCTCCATTTCGACTTCGATGGAATTTCTCATCGGCTGTGAGAAAGTGATATTCGGAAGCTCCGGCATGTGTCGGCGCCGCGACGATGAAGCTGACCTGGCCGGGCATGAGATTGAAGCTGCCTCGATCGATCTGGAAGTGTCGCGACGGCAGCCTCGTCGTGCCGTTCGCGCTGTGCCTGCCGGTGCTCGTGATGATCTGCGGCGGTGCGATCGATTATGCGGTAGTGACCAATCAGCGCCTGAGGCTACAGGCGGCGGTCGATGCGGCAGCCCTGGCCGGAGCGCGCGAACTCGGGCTGTCCGACGCGCGGCGCGAGAACGTCGCCGCTTCCGTCGAGGCGATGGTGCGCGCGGCGATGACCGGAAGTGCGGCCGAGCGCTCGTCCGGCGGCTCGCCGCTCGTGATGACCTTGGTGCGCGATGAGCCGCTCGAGGTCGAGATCTCCGCGCGCCAGACGACCACGCCCATCTTCGGGGACATGATCGGAATCGCGCCAGCGGATATCGAGGTGAGCACGGTGGCGCGCATCGTCGGCCGGCCCAATATCTGCGTGCTTGGGCTCGACAAATCGGCCAATGGCACCATCTCGCTCGAAAAGAACGCCCGCGTGACCGGCCAGAATTGCGCGGTCTATTCCAATTCGACGCACAGCAATTCGATAAAGTCGAAGAACAGCGCGGTTCTCTCCGCGTCCCTCATCTGCACTGCTGGCGGCCGGGCGGGTGGACCGGGCAACTTCACGCCCGAGCCGCTGACGGATTGCCCGACCTTCGATGACCCGCTCGGCAGCCGCCCGGAACCCGCGATCGAGCCATGCAGCGACACGAAGCCGAAGCTCGTCAAGGCATCGACCTTTCTCACCCCCGGCACGTACTGCGGCGGATTGAGAATTGAGGCCGGTGCCACGGTCGACCTCGATGCGGGCATCTACGTGATCAAGGATGGTCCGCTCGAGGTGTCCGATGGGGCCAGCCTGATCGGCAAGAGCGTCGGCTTCTTCCTGACCGGCGCTGATGCAACATTGAATTTCAAGGCTGCTTCGAGCATCGATCTGGCGGCTCCCCGGTCGGGCGTGATGGCCGGCCTGCTGGTGTTCGAGGGGCGCAGCCAGCCGACGACCGGCGTCCACGAGATCCGGAGCGACAACGCCGGCAATTTGCTCGGGACCATCTACCTGTCGCGCGGGCGCCTGCATATCGACGCAAACAGTCCGATCGCAGACAAATCGGCCTACACCGCCATCGTTTCCCGCATGCTGACGCTCTACGGTGGTCCCCATCTCGTCCTCAATTCGAACTACGAGCAGACGGACGTACCCGTGCCTGAGGGCATCCGTGGCGCGGCCCAGCCGGTATCGATCGTCAGGTAATGGCCATGCATCGCACCGAACCAATTCCTTCGAAAACCAGGCCGCGCATCCTTGTCGTGGATGATGATCCGATATTCCTCGCCGTGGCCGGATCGGGTCTGGCGGCCGCGGGCTTTGAAAGCATCGCCGTCGGTGACGGCGTCGAGGCGCTGGAGGCGCTCGATGCGATGCGTTTCGACGGCGCCCTGATCGATCTCGCCATGCCCCGGATCGACGGTTTCCGGCTGCTCGGTCTCGTCAGAGGGTCGGAGCGCCTGCGGCGGCTCGCGATCATTGTCGTCACCGGTCGTGGGGATACGGAGGCCGTGACCCATGCGATGGCGCTCGGTGCCGACGGCTATGAGCGCAAGCCGGTCGTGTGGCCGGGGCTGATCGAAAGGCTGCGACAGTCGATCGAGAGCAGGGCATCCGGTGCGGGATATCGGGCTGCAGCGATGGCCCACGAGGCCGTCGTCCGACCGCAGATCGTCCTTTCGAAAAGTGGCCGGCCCGCCGTTTGAGAACGCACCGCATTAAGGGTTCATTCGGTCGGCTCGACTAGAACTGGGATATGTCCGACCACGGTCCAGATATTCGCCGCCAGCGCACGGCTCTGATTGTCGACGATGATCCCATCATACGGATGGTTGTCGGTGAGTATCTGCGCGCGCACCACGGCTTCGACATTCTGGTGGCCGGCAACGGCCGGGAGGCCAGCCGACTGGTTGAGAGCGCCAACGGGGGCATTGCACTGCTGGTGTGCGATGTCCACATGCCCGACTATGACGGCGTCGAGTTGATCGGCTATCTGCATGCGCACGGTTCCACGTGTCCGGTGGTGTTCGTCACTGGCGCACACCGCGCGATCGCGGATGCGACGTTGTTTCTTGCCCGGGCGAAGGGTCTCCAGGTGCTGGACCTGCTCAGGAAGCCTGTCGATCTGGCCAGGCTGTCGAGCCTGGTCGCATCTCTCGATGAGGTCGAGACGTCCGCCTGACGGTGCGGGGAACGCATGTGTTGGCGGCCGGCTGCAGGCCATGCTCGGACCAGCGGTCTCTGCCGCGCGTTCGCGGGCCAGCAATGTCAGGGACGACGCGGCGACGGCGAGCGACTTCTCGACGCTCGCGACTGCGCGAACGGTCGCCAAGGTTTGACGCTCCCGCGACGCCGCATGGACCAACGTGCGCGATCGCATCGAGCGGCTCTGCAATCCCCTCCGCAGAATTTGACGCCCGGTTATGTCCGAGCCCGGTTGCCTTCGATGAGCGACCGCGATGAGCTTGATGCACCGCCCACGGAGCCGGCAGCAGGCCATTGCTTTGCGACGTCGTGGAGGCCAGAGCCGCTGAAGCAGAATGCCAATCTCAGTAAGCTACTGGTTTTCTTGGCGATCCCGGCAGGATTTGAACCTGCGACCCCCAGATTAGGAATCTGGTGCTCTATCCAGCTGAGCTACGGGACCGTGGTCGTCTTTGGCGCGCGGCGTCTGGACCAGCGCAATACCGAGGTGCCAGCGCGGCCGCCTCGCGTCAAGTCAGAAGCGTCGAGGAACGCGCCCCTACGACGATTGCGGAGAGGCGGCTAAGGTGGGCAGGTGCACGGGGTCCTGTGTCGCGGCGGGCACGCTTGTGACAGAACTGTCAACTCGCAATGCTAGCCACGACGACAGACATGGGAGCGGCGACAGAGAGGTTGGGCGATGGCGCTGGAGATCGAGCGCAAGTTTCTGGTCGTCGGCGACGACTGGCGCTTCGCGACCGTCAGAACCCGCCCCATGCGCCAGTTCTACCTGAGCCGCCTTGGCCGGGCGAGCGTGCGCGTCCGCGTGGAAGGCGACGAGTTGGCGTGGCTGACCATCAAGACGGCGGCCAGTGGGACGACGCGCAGCGAGTTCGAATATGCGTTGCCGGTCGCGGATGCACGCGCCATGGAGACGTTCGCCGAGGGCTCGGTGATCGACAAGGTGCGCCACATCGTGCCCTTTGGCGGCCTCGACTGGGAAATCGACGTCTTCGCCGGCGATAACGCCGGCCTCGTTCTGGCCGAGGTCGAGTTGGCCTCCGAAGGCTATCCGCTCGTCATGCCACCGTGGGCGGGCGAAGAGGTCACGCACGAGCGTCGCTATTACAACGCGAGCCTCGTGCTGACCCCGTTCATGACGTGGGACAACTAGCGTTCCGGCGCCGATATTTGCTTCTCCCCGCGGCTTGGTCGAGAGCAAATGTCGGCGCCAAAGGAACACGAGCAACTGAATACTTCTGGTGTAGCTTTGCCTCTGACGTTTGGTGACGAGGTTGACCGCAACCGGGTCCCAAACGTCAGAGACGCTACACGAGCGGTCCGGATCATCGGAATGCCGCCCGCGCCTGTGCCACGGCATGGACATGATTTGGCGCCCGTGCCGCCACCGCGCCGCCACCCTCACGCCCCGCGTCGCCATCAGACTGGTCACGGTTCAATTGAATCGGGCAGCGGTCAGGAGGCGGCGATGCTGAGCACAAGCGGAACGACCGGCAGGTGGTGGAGCGGCTTCGTCATGGCGCTGTCCGGCCTCGCTGCGCTGGCTACGGCGCCGGGCGCGGCAGACGCGACGCCGACGGGCGATCTCGC
>JBGSJD010000671.1:0-1592 GCA_041742195.1 Hyphomicrobiaceae bacterium | reverse complement strand
AGTTGGCCGGCGCTCCATGCAGCGTGCGGAAATCGAAGGCCACGGCATCGCCGGGCTGCATCGCGAAGCCGGCCACCGGCCAGTCCTCGCGCTTGGCCTCGACGTCGGGCACGGCTTCGCTGGCATCGCCCTGGTAGAGCGCCGTCCCGTCGAAGCGCTGCGGCCGGAAATCCTTGCCCCACAGATGCGAGCCCTTGACGTACTCGAGCGCGATCTCGCGCGGCACCGGATCGAGCGGCACCCAGAGGCTGACCGACTGCCGCCCCTCGACGAGGTAATAGGGCTGGTCCTGATGCCACGGCGTCTTCATCGAGTTGCCTGGTTCCTTGACCAGCACGTGCTCGTGGAAGATCCGCGCCGTCCGCGACCGCATCAGCAGTGCCGCTGCTTCGGCCATGTCGGTGTCGAGCATCGCCTGGCGATAGGCGGGAAACCGCTGCCAGTTGCAGTAGTCCTGGAAGAACGGCGCCGACCCGTCCTCGGGCTGATAGGAGCGCTGAAATGGGCTCGGATCGCGCATGTTGTCTTCGACCGCCGCGGCAAGCGCGCCCACGTGCTCGCGGAGCAGCCCTGGAATAAGCACCACGCCGTCGCGGGCGAACGTCTCGATCATCTCGTCGGTGATGTAACGGCGGGCAGGCATGGGCGTCGTCTCTCCGGCAGCGCACGCCACATATCAGCACGCGCCTCCGCACGAGACAATCACCGCCTCCGCCGTCAGCCGCGCCCCAAGCGCGCCGTCGCAGCATCGAGCCACGCCCGGTCGTCTCCAGCGAGGTGCGGGCCGATCGTGGCCCTGACGCGCTCATGGTAGGCGTCGAGCCACTGGATCTCGCCAGCAGTCATGAGCTTGACGTCCACCAGCCGCCGGTCGATGGGCACCAGTGTCAGCGTCTCGAAGCCCATCATCTCCCGCTCCCCACCCTCGATGCCAGCCGGCTCCGAGACGAGTACGAGGTTTTCGATCCGGATGCCGTAGGCTCCCGCCTTGTAGTAGCCCGGCTCGTTCGAGATGATCATGCCGGGCTCGAGCGCCACATGCCCGCGCTTCGAGATCGACTGCGGCCCTTCATGGACCGACAGATAGCTGCCGACCCCATGCCCGGTGCCATGATCGAAATCGAGCCCCGCGTCCCACAGCGCCTTCCGCGCGAACGCGTCGATATGGGCGCCGGTCGTGCCCTTCGGAAACCGCAGCATCGAGATGGCGATCATGCCCTTCAGCACCAGCGTGAACCGCTCGCGCATCTCCGCCGTCGGCTTCCCGATCGCGACCGTCCGCGTCACGTCCGTCGTACCGTCCTGATATTGTGCCCCGGAATCGACCAGGAACAGCTCGCCTTTGCCGAGCTTGCGGCTGGTGGCTTCCGTCACCCGGTAGTGGACGATGGCGCCGTTCGGCCCCGAGCCGGAAATCGTATCGAACGAGATCTCCTTGAGCGCCTGCGTCTCGGCCCGCATCTGCTCGAGCGTCTGCACGGCCGAGATTTCGTCGACCCGCCCGCCGGGCGCTTCCCGGTCGAGCCAGGCGAGATACCGGACCATGGCCGCCCCGTCGCGCTCATGCGCGGTCCGGCTGCCGGCGATCTCGG
>JBGSJD010000670.1:0-2440 GCA_041742195.1 Hyphomicrobiaceae bacterium | reverse complement strand
CAGCGGCGCGAGCCGACTCCGTCACCGACGCCCTCGGGTCGATCGCGGGCGTGGCCAGCGTCGAGCGCATGAAAGAGGACGGTGGGCTGATCCAGCTGCGGGCGATGCCGAAGGCCGGAGCGCTGATCGCACCGGACGTCGCCGCCCTGCTCGCCGAGCGCGGGCTCTCCGTGTCGGAACTCTATGTCGAGCGCGGACGGCTCGACGACGTGTTCAGAAAGATCACCAGCGAGGAGGCCGCGCGCCGCCATGCGTAACGTCTTCATCATCGCCAAGCGCGAGCTTGCCGCCTACTTCGGGACCGGTCTCGCCTACGTCTTCGCGGTCATTTTCGTGGCCCTGACCGGGGCGTTTGCGTTCTTCATCGGCAACTTCTTCGGGCGGGGGCAGGCCGATCTCATATCGTTCTTCCAGTATCACACCTGGCTCTACCTGCTGCTCGTGCCGGCCGTCGCCATGCGGCTGTGGGCCGAGGAACGCAAGGCCGGGACGATCGAACTCCTGATGACGCTGCCGGTCACCACCGGCGAGGCGATCATCGGCAAGTTTCTCGCCGCCTGGGCCTTCATCGGGTTCGCGCTGGTGCTCACGTTCCCGATGTGGATCACGGTCAACTACCTCGGCGAGCCCGACAACGGCGTGATCCTGACCAGCTACATCGGCAGCTTCCTGATGGCCGGAGCGTTCCTGGCCATCGGCTCGTGCATCTCGGCGCTGACGAAGAACCAGGTGATCGCGTTCATCGTGGCTTCGACGATCTGCTTCCTCCTCGTCATGAGCGGGACCGAGCTGGTGCTCAACTTCTTCCGGTCGTGGGCGCCGCAGATCGTCGTCGACGCCGTCGCAAGCCTGAGCTTCCTCACGCACTTCAACGAAATCATGCGCGGCGTGATCTCGCTCGCCAGCGTGTTCTTCTACCTGTCGCTGATCGCCTTCTTCCTGTTCGCGAACGCGATCGTCGTCGATCAGCGCAAAGCCGCCTGAGAGGATCCCCCCGATCATGACGGATACGTCCAAGTCCCCCGCCGTGCTGCAACGGATCGGCAAGACGGTTACAGCCCAGTCGCAACGCGCCGCCGGATGGCTGCTGCTGGCTCCCGGCGAGATCATGCAGTGGGCCTCCGGCCTCTCGCGCGGCAAGCTCGCGTGGGGCAGCCTCGCGCTCGCCGGCGTCATGGCGTTGTCGCTCAATCTCGCGGCGTCGCTAACGGTCAAGAACGTCAAGGCCGACCTTACCGAAGACCAGCTCTATTCCATCTCGAACGGCACCAGGAAGATGCTGGCGGGACTTCAGGAGCCGATCAACGTCCGCGTCTACTATTCGCGACGGCTCGGCGAGGTGGCGCCGCTGTTCGCGCGACTTTTCGAACGCACCAAGGGGCTCCTCGACCAGTACCGTTACCTCTCGGGCGGGAAGCTGCAGGTGACTTACATCGATCCCGAGCCGTTCTCGGACGCCGAGGATCGGGCCGCGGCCTCCGGCCTCAAGGGACCGAGGCTGAACCAGGAGGGCGAGATCGGCTACTTCGGTCTCGTCGCCTCGAACCTCACAGACGACGACGCCGTCGTGCCGCTCTTCTCGCCGGATCGCGAGAAGTTCCTCGAGTACGACCTGACGAAGCTCATCATGGGGCTCGCAAACCCGAAGAAGAAGGTCGTGGGGCTTCTCTCAGGCGTACCGCTCGACGGCGGCATGAACCCCATGAACCCGCGCGCGCAGCCGACGCCGCCGTGGATGATCATGCAGCAGATCCGGGATTTCTTCGAGGTCCGGACGCTGGAAGCCAACGTCAAGGAGATCCCGAAGGACATCGACGTGCTCATGCTGGTGCAACCGACCGTGCTGACCAGCGATGCCGCGTACGCCATCGACCAGTATGCCCTCAGCGGGGGTCGTGTCCTCGCCTTCGTCGATCCGGTCAACGAAACCAATCAATCGGGACCGCCCGGCCTCGGCAGCCTGCCGGTGAGCGCCGACTTCATGAAGATCCTCACCCAGTGGGGTATCACCTACGACACCAAGAAGGTCGTCGGTGATCCGGCACTCGCCCGCCGCGTGCAGTTCGGAGGCGGCCCGGGCGGACCGCCGCCCGTCGTGACCGACTACCTCGGCTGGCTGCAGCTCGAGAAGGATCAGATCAACGACAAGGACCCGCTCGCCTCCAACATCCGCGGCCTCAACCTCGCGACCGCGGGCAGTCTGACCAAAGTCGACGGCGCGACGACCATCCTCCAGCCGCTGATCCAGACGACGGCGCGCGCCGGACTGATCGACAGCGATCAGGTCCAGACGCAGCCCGATGCTCTGGCGATCCTGAAGGCGTTCAAGTCGGGCGGCAAGGCGCTGATGCTCGCCGGCCGCATCGGCGGCGAGGCGAAATCCGCGTTCCCCGACGGCCCGCCGAAAGCGGAGCCGGCAAAGGACGAGAGCAAGCCGGCC
>JBGSJD010000669.1:0-4859 GCA_041742195.1 Hyphomicrobiaceae bacterium | reverse complement strand
GATCCGATCGGTGCAGACGTCGCTTTCGCGGCTCGGCTACCTCGGACGCGGCGGCGACACCGACAGCGTGCCGCCCGAGCAGATGCTGCGCGCCATCCGCGAGTTCGAGATGGACAACGGCATGGTGCCGAGCGGGCGCATCTCGGCACCGCTGGTCGTGAAACTGGCGAAGCAGCTCAAGGCGCCGCGACCGGACTGAACCGCGCCGCGACGGCTGCCACTGCAGGCATCAGAGACGAAGGATGCCCTTCGCGTTCTCGCTCAGCACCTTGCGGCGCACATCCTTGTCCAGCATGAGCAGGCTCTCGCCGGGCATGTCGTTGTCTCAATGGGGATAGTCGGTCGAGAACACCAGATGCTCGGGGCCGAGCATGTCGATCAGCGCCTTCAGGTGCGCGGGATCGGCCGGCTCGTCGAGCGGCTGGGTCGAGAAGCGCACGCGCTCGGAGATGTACTCGCGCGGCGGACGCTTCACCCAGGGCACGTCCCAGCGCAGGCTCTCCCACGTCCGGTTGATGCGCCAGACGAGCGGCAGCGCCCAGGCGAACGAATATTCGACGAACATGAACTTGAGCGTCGGGAACTTCTCCCACACGCCGGAGAAGGCGAGACTCGTCAGGTTGGCCTCGCCGATCTGGGAGAGCGCCACATAGCGCTCGGGATAATTCTCGGGGAAGCCGCCGGCCTGATTGGGCGCGCCGTAGAAGACGCTGTCGGTGCCCGTCACGTGCATCAGGATCGGCAGGTTGTGGGCCACCGCCTCCTCGTAGATCGGCTCGTAGTAGCGGTTGCCGATCAGGATGTTGATCAACGGCATGTAGATGGCCGCGACCTCGGGCCGCTTGCCGACGCGGCGGATCTCGGCGGCGGCGGCGCGCGGGTCCTGCACGCTGACCGTCATGGCGAGGCGGAGGCGCTTTTCTTCCTTCAGCGGCCAGACGTCGAGGAAGTAGTCGTTGAAGGCCGAGACGATGACCTGGCTCTCGTCAGGGCCGGACGACACCGTGCCGAACTGGCCGGCCTGCAGGGAGGTGAGGAGCGCGATCGAGATGCCGTGGGCATCGAGGAGATCGCGTCGCATGTATTCCGGATCGGAGCCCGGGGCGCCGCCCTCCGGCGTGCGGGCGTCCTGGCGGGCGGCAGAGCCCGAGGGGTGCTCGAAGCGGAAGCCGAGGGGCGCTGCGACCGCCAGATGGCCAGCCTTCAACTTGAAGCGCTCGACCCAAGCTTTCGGCATCAACGGATAGAGCGTCGCGAGGCCGCCAGGAAGTGCCGGATGGACGTCGCAATCGATGATCTGCAGTCCCGCATCCCGCTCGCGGACGGCGCGTGAGGCCGGTGTCTCAATGTTCATGTGCGTGCTCCCGAAGATGTCTGGGGACCGAGATCGACCAGGATCTCGCCGTTCTCGATGCGGGCCGGATAGACGCGGAGGCGCATTCTGCTGTCGCTGTAGGGCCGCTTGCCGGACTTGATGTCGAATTCGAAGCCGTGCCACGGGCAGCGGACGATCTGGCCTTCGTGGCCCCACGTCAACGTGCCGGGCGCTCCGGGCAGCATGGTGCCCGACAGCTTGCTTTTGCACACCTCGGCGCCCTTGTGCGGGCACCAGTTGCGGATCGCATCGACCGTGCCATCGGCGCGGCGGACGACGCCGATCGAGCGGGTTCCGGCCGTCACGATGCGGAACTCGTCGAGGGGAAATTCGTCGGCCTTGCCGATCTTTACGACTTTGGTGTCGGTCATCGAAATCCTTCAAGTTGCATGTCGCGCGCTACGGCAGGAGCGGGCGGCGCCGACGTGCCAAGCGGTCTCATCTTGTCCGGACAATACTTCCGTGGAACAAGTGTCGCAAATCCGTTCTCACCGCCCAGGAGCGCAGCGTGCCCAAGGATAGCCCCGACACCACCGAGCAGCGCCTGAAGCCGTTCGCCGGCGTCAAGGTCATCGACATCTCGAATTTCCTCGCCGCGCCGATGAGCGCGATGTTCCTCGCCGACTTCGGCGCCGACGTGATCAAGGTCGAGCGGCCGGGCACCGGCGACGAGGTGCGCTACTGGGGGCGCAACAAGAACGGCGTCGGGCTCTACTACAAGATCCTCGGGCGCGGAAAGAAGTCGGTGACGGCCGACCTCAGGACCGAATTCGGGCGCGAAGTGGTGAAGCGGCTCGTCAAGGACGCCGACATCCTGGTCGAGAACTACCGCACCGGCACGCTCGAGAAGTGGGGCATCGGGCCGGAGGTGCTGCAGGCCATCAATCCGGGGCTGATCATCGTCCGGGTGACGGGCTTCGGGCAGACGGGGCCCTACAAGAACCGGCCCGGGTTCGGTACGCTCGCGGAGGCCTACTCGGGCTTCGTCTACATCAATGGCGAACCGGAGCGGCCGCCGCTTCTGCCGGGGTTCGGGCTCGCCGATTCGACGACGGGCCTGATGGCGGCGTTCCTCGCCTCGGCGGCGCTGCACGAGAAGCGGCGTTCCGGCAAAGGGCAGATCGTCGATCTCGCGATCTACGAGACGTTGTTCACGCTGCTGGGGCCGCAGGCCATCGACTACGATCAGCTCGGCCAGATCCAGCATCGCCAGGGCAGCCGGCTGCCCTTCACCGCGCCGCGCAACACCTACCAGACCAAGGACGGCAAGTGGGTGTCGATGGCCGGCTCGGCGCAGTCGACGTTCGAGCGCATCTGCGAGGCGCTCGAGGTGCCGGCGCTCGTCAAGGACCCGCGCTTCTCGGACAACCGGGTGCGGCTCGACAACGCCAAGGAGTTGGACGTCGAGTTGCAGAACGCCATCGGCCAGCTCGACTTCGACGACATGATGCGCCGCTTCCTCGCCATCGATGCGCCGGTGGCGCCGGTCAACAACATCGCGCAGATCTTCGCCGATCCGCAATTCCAGGCGCGCGAGAACATCGCGACGATCGAGGACGCGGAACTCGGCGGGCCGGTCAGGATGCAGAACGTGGTGGGCAAGTTCTCGGAGACGCCGGGCGAGATCGTCTCGGCCGGGGCGAAGCTCGGCGCGCACAATCGCGAGGTTCTGATCGAGCAGCTCGGGTTCACCGAGGACGAGATCAAGGCGGCCGGGATCGAGGTGTAGGCCGGTCACGGCTTCGGCCGGGGAGTGGCCCATGCGCCGACGGGCATTGTTGGCAGCACTCGGTATCGTTGCCGCGGCCGTCGTCGCACTGACGGGCTATTGGCTCACGTTGCGCGACGCGACCGGCCCCCGGGACATCGCCGCCATTCGTGCCGCCGTCCAGCCTCGGCTCGCTCGCGCGCTGGCCCCCCACGGTGCCTCGGTCGGCGATCCGATGCTCATCCGGATCTTCAAGGAGCCGAGGGAACTCGAGGTCTGGGTCCGCGGCGATAGCGGCTACCGGCTGTTCCGGACGTATCCGATCTGCACCTACTCCGGCACGCTCGGGCCGAAGCTGAAGGAGGGGGATCGGCAGGCGCCGGAAGGCTTCTACCGGGTGGGGCTCTCGGCGCTCAATCCGCAGAGCAGCTATCACCTCTCGTTCAATCTCGGATTTCCCAACGCCTTCGACCGGGCGCATGGACGAAGCGGAAGCTTCCTCATGGTTCACGGGCGCTGTGTGTCGATCGGCTGCTATGCGATGACCGATCCCGTCATCGAGGAAATCTACGTCATGGTGGAAGCCACGGCGCGGGCGACCAGAAGCGAGGTGCCGGTCCACATCTTCCCGTTCCGCATGACGGCTGCGAACATGACCCGCCACGCCGGCTCGCCCTGGATCGGCTTCTGGCAGACCCTGAAGCCCGCCTACGACGCCTTCGAGGCCAGCCGACAGCCGCCCCGTATCACGGTGTCGGCCGGCCAATACGTCACGACCCGATAGATCGCAAGATCATAGCTTTCTGGCCACAACGAGGTTCCCCCGATGTCGCTTCGCCTTCCGCCAAAGATCACCGTCGTCGATGTCGCCGCGCGCGACGGCATCCAGAGCTTCAAGCGCCCCGTCGATACGGCAACCAAGGTGGCGATCGTCGACCGGCTGTCGACCACCGGGCTCCCGGTGATCGAGGTCACGGGCTTCGCGCATCCGCGCGTTATCCCGAACCTCGCCGACGCCGAGGACGTGTGTGCGCGGATCACGAAGCGACCCGGTGTCGTCTATCGCGGGCTCGTGCCGAATGCGCGCGGGGCGGAGCGGGGCATCAAGACGTCGCTCGACGAGATGCTGGGTCTCATCACCGTCAGCGAGGCCTACAACAAGAAGAACCAGAACATGACGCTCGAGCAGGGCGTCGAGGAAGCGATCCGGACGTTTCGCGTCGTCGAGCCGACGGGCAAGGCGTGGGTCATGGCGCTCGGCATGTCGATGTGGTGCCCCTACGAGGGCATGATCCCGCAGGACAGGGTGCTGTCGCTGATCGCTGCATTCCGGAACGCCGGCATGCGGCGGTTCTATCTCGCGGGCAGCCTCGGCATGGAGACACCGCGCCACGTCTCGGAGCTGATCGGGCGCGTTCTCGATGCGCATTCCGACATCGAGGTCGGTTTCCACGTGCACAATCTCGCCGGCACGGGGATGGCGAACGTGGTCGCTGCGATCGACGCCGGGGCGACGTTCGTGGAGGGCGCGATCTGCGGCATCGGCGGCGGCATCGCCATGCCGCATACCATCGCCTCGGTCGGCAACCTCGCCACCGAGGACATCGTGCACATGCTGAACGAGATGGGGATCGAGACCGGCGTCACGACTGCGGAAATCGCTGCGGCGGCGCGGGACGTGGCGAAACTGCTCGACATCGAAGCGGCGAGCCACACCGCGCACATCGGCACGCGCGCGGACGTCATGGAAGGTGCGCGGAAGGCGCCGCGCGAGCA
>JBGSJD010000668.1:0-4726 GCA_041742195.1 Hyphomicrobiaceae bacterium | reverse complement strand
CCGACCGATGGCCGAGCCGCCATCCCCGATAGTCGAGAATGTCGATATCGAGGGGCCGCGCACTCCAGCGTGCGCCAGACCGCCGACCGGCCGCCCGCTCCAGCCCTTTCAGGATGCGCAGAAGCTCGGCTGGCGGCCACGGCACATGCCCGGCCACAACGGCGTTGACATAGCCCGGTTGCCGTCGCGTCCCCATGGGCTCGGTGCGAAAGAGGCGAGAGCGCGCCGTGACCACGAACCCAAGTTGCCCAAGCACCCGAATGGCCCGATCCAACCCCTCCGCCGGCTGCCCCCATGTCCCGGGAATGTTGGCGCCGAGGCCCAGCAGTACGATCCGGCTTCTCAAACGCCATCTCCCCATCTGCCGTCGACCGGCCACCATCCCGTGCCTTGCGCCGCCATGTGCCGGCAAGCTCAGCTCAGGCTTTTCCGGCGCGGCAGACTGGTCTATACCTGACAACAGGGAAGATCGGTTGGATCGCGTGGCTGCGGTTTCTCGGTTGCGCGTGGACGCTTATCGTGACGGCACTGACAACTCGTTGAACCCAAAAGAGATTTAAAGAAACCTATGCCCCAGATGTTCTTCTATCCGACCGAGAGAATCGCGCTCTTCATCGATGGTGCGAATCTCTACGCGAGCGCCAAGGCCCTCGGCTTCGACATCGATTACAAGCGACTACTGTCTGTATTCAAGGATCAGGGCCGCCTCGTCAGAGCGCTGTACTACACGGCGCTGATCGAGGATCAGGAGTATTCTTCGATCCGCCCGCTCATCGACTGGCTGGATTACAACGGCTACACGATGGTGACCAAGCCGACGAAAGAATACACCGACGCCTCCGGCCGGCGGAAAATTAAGGGCAACATGGACATCGAGTTGGCCGTCGACGCGATGGAGCTCGCCGAGCACCTCGACCACGTGGTCCTGTTCTCCGGCGACGGTGATTTCCGGTCCCTCGTCGCGGCCCTCCAGCACAAGGGGCTGCGCGTCAGCGTTGCCTCAACGCTCCAGACGCAGCCACCGATGGTCGCCGACGAATTGCGCCGGCAGGCGGACCAGTTCATCGACCTCACCGACCTCGAGCATCTGATCAGCCGCGATCCATCGGCCCGCATTCCGCGCGAAGCCCGCGAGATGCGGCTCTCGCAAACCCGCGCGACGGCCCCGGGGCGCGGCGACCGCGACCCTTACCCGACCGACGATCCCCTCGACCCCTGACGTGACACCGGCTGGCTGCACCGCCACGCTCCGGCCGTCGTGCGGGAGAAACATCTCATGCGTAGAACGCCTGACGGCGACCGAGCCGAGCCCGGTCTCGACTGTCCAGCCTGTCCGCGCCTTGTGGCGTATCGCCAGGACAACCGCCGCGCCGCCGCCGACTGGTTCAACGCCCCCGTTCCGTCGTTCGGTTCCGCAGACGCCGCATTGCTGATCGTCGGCCTCGCCCCGGGCCTGAAAGGCGCCAACCGCACCGGCCGACCCTTCACGGGCGACTATGCCGGCGACCTGCTCTACGCCACGTTGCTCGATCTGGGCATGGCGACCGGCGCCTATCGCGCTGCGGCGGACGATGGACTGGCGCTGGTGGGCTGCCGCATCACGAATGCTGTCCGCTGCGTGCCCCCGGCCAACAAGCCCACGCCGGCCGAGATCACGAGTTGCCGAGGCTATCTGTCAGCGACGATCGCCGCGATGTCCCGGCTGCAGGTCGTCGTCGTGCTGGGCCGGATCGCGCACGACAGCACGTTGTCCGCCCTCGGCGCCCGCAAGTCCCTGTTCCCGTTCGCTCATGGCCGCCGCCACCAGATCCACGACCGGTTGGCGCTTTACGACAGCTACCATTGCTCCCGTTACAACACGAATACGGGCGTACTGACCCCGGCCATGTTCCATGCGGTCATGAAGGCCGCCCGCGACGAGACGACCGAACCGCCCGTCGCAAGACGTTAGCGGTTCAGCACCGCGACCAGCGCCCGAACATGTCCGCCGTTCTCGGCGATGTAGTTCTCGAACAGCTTGCGCAGGAACGGCGTCATCCAGAAGCCGTAGACCATGGCATCTCGCACACGGAACGTATTGCCCTGCTGGCTGAGCAGCCACCGCACGTCGTAGTTCGAGCCGTCGCGCAGCGTGATGACGCTGTCCACCATGATGCCCTGGCCGCCCCGCAGGCTGCCCGTGATCCGATAACTCGCGACTGGATACTTCGGCGCCTCGGTCGCCGCATAGCGGCCGATGAAGCGCACCATGCCGGACAGATACCCGGGCCGCTCGGCCGGGCTCAGCTGCCCCCGATAGCTGCCGAGCGAGTAGCTCCCGATATAGCTGGTGTCCGCGTAGCGGTGAATGACGGCCGACAGCAGTGCCGGAGATTTCGACCGGCTGGCCGAGAGCAGTTCGTGCGCGACCTTGTTCATGAAGGCCACTGCAGGGTCCGCGGCCCGCGCCGGCATGGCGAGGCCCACAAGCATGAGCCCGGCCAGCGCTACGGAGCGGAACCACGCCGCCGCCCAAACTTCCCGTGTCCCCGCCATCTCAGATCCCCGTGGCTCGATCCGCGGCTTCGTGATGCCAACGAAGCCAGATTACGTCATGCCGCGCCGCACTGGACCACAGCGGCCCACGAGCGTCAAAACGTTCGCGGCGGGACGAATAGCCTCGATAACCCGAAGTGGCGACATTTTTCGGGCAAACCGTCAGGCCGAGGCCCCCGCCAGTGTTGGATTTTCCACCGTCCGCGGCGATTGCGTCACACGACGCTCGTAAAGCGTCCGCGCCGGCACCTCGGGCAGCCCGAGTTCGCGACCAGCGTCATCGAGCATGGCCTGCGTCACCTTCTCGGCGCTGACCAGTGTCACACTGAGCCGCGGCTGAGGATGCACCAGCACGATCTCGTGCGTCAGTCCCGAGAGCGACGCCCGGATGTGGTGCGCCACGCCGACGAACGCACTGAGCGGGATCGTCCGTTCGCGGCGCCCGAGCAGCGTCCGCTCGCTGACCGAGACGGCGCCACCGGCGAGCGTAACGCTCGGACGTCCGAGAAGGCGGCCGACGACCCGCGTCGCAGGCACGGCGAGCAAGGCCAGCGAAAGACCGATCCCCGCCGCGATTTGGGCCGCCGCCAGCGGACGATCGGCAACTGCGTCCACGACGGACGGCTCGATGGCCGATGCCAGCGCCCCACCCACAAGCAGCAGACTGGCTCCCGCCAGCGCCGGAATGAGCAGCAGCATCTGCCACAAACCCGTTCCATCGATCATCCGGCAGTTGCGAGCCATCGGCGCCTGAGCCCCGGGCTCGGCGGCCGTTCCAACAGTCGAAGACATCATCACTTCCCCCTGGCGCAATCGGGCGTCACGCTATGCGATTATGCTTTCCCGCCCGTTAAGCCCCGCCCAGGCTCGCTCTCCGCGCCACGTTTTGGACAGCTCTCGACGCACCCGCCGGCAACGCCGCTTGACATATAAAGATATCTTTATATTTGTCACGGCGATTTCCGGGAGGACGTGGTGCTGGACCAACGAACCATGCTGGCGATGTTGCGGGCGGCCGCCGAGCCGACGCGCCTGCGTGTGCTCGCCCTGTTGACCCGTGGCGAGCTGAGCGTCAAGGACCTCACCCGCATCCTCAACCAGAGCCAGCCCCGGATCAGCCGTCACCTGAAACTGCTCACAGAGGCCGGCCTCGTCGAACGGGTCCGTGACGGCAGCTGGGCGTATTTCCAGCTGGTCGACGGCGGCGCGCGCGGCAGCCTGCTTCGCGCCGTCCTCGATGCAGCCGACCCGGCCGATCCCGTTTTGCTGCGCGACCGCAGCCGCGCCGACACCGTGAAGCGCGAGCGGGAGGAGGCAGCGCAGGACTACTTCCGCGCCAACGCCGCCGAGTGGGACCGCATACGCTCGCTGCATGTCACGGAGAGCGAAGTCGAGACCGCCCTGTCGAACGCGATCGGCCCGGGCCCCTTCCACCTGCTCGTCGATCTCGGCACCGGTACGGGGCGCGTCATCGAGCTGCTGCGCGGCCGCTACGAGCGCGCCGTCGGCTTCGACATCAATCATACCATGCTGGCTTATGCCCGAAGCCGCATCGAGGCCCTCGGCAACGACGCAGCAACCGTCCGCCACGGCGATCTCTACGACGTCGCCCTCGACGACGGCGCCGCCGACGCGATCGTCATGCACCGCGTCCTTCACTTCCTGACCGAGCCGGCGCAGGCGATCCGCGAGGCCGCCCGCATCCTGGCTCCCGGTGGCCGGCTGGTGATCGTCGACTTCGCGCCCCACACCCTCGAGATCCTGCGCGAGACCTTCGCCCACGAGCGGCTCGGCTTTTCGCGACCGCAGATGGCACAGTGGCTCGCCGACGCCGGTCTCGATCACGAGGCGACACAGGACCTGGTTCCCGCCGACGTGAGCGCCGGCAACAAGCTGACCGTCACGGTCTGGACCGCAACACGGCCGGTGGCCGGCAGAAGCCGGCGCATCGCGCCCCGACTGAGCAAGCTGGAGGCATGACCATCATGGAGCGACAAGAGCGCCGCAGCCGCATCGTCGGCAACGGTGACATCGAGGTGTCCTTCGAGTTCTTCCCGCCGAAGACCGAGAAGATGGAGGAAGCCCTCTGGTCCTCGATCCGGCGGCTCGCGCCACTCGGCCCGAGCTTCGTGTCGGTGACCTACGGCGCCGGCGGATCGACGCGCGAGCGCACGCACGCGACGGTCGCGCG
>JBGSJD010000667.1:0-8672 GCA_041742195.1 Hyphomicrobiaceae bacterium | reverse complement strand
CCGCACCGGAACCCGTTGCGACGAGCAGCGCCCCGCAAGCCACATCGGCAGCGGTTGTCCCGCCTGTCGCTCCCCCCGCCACATCGCCGCCGCCACCGCCGCGACAGGCGGCCGAGCTCAATGCCTTCACCCTTCTCTGGGCCGCGCTGAAATCGTGGCTCGCGAGCCTCTTTGGAAAACGGAGCTGACCCCCATGAGCAAGCTCAAGACACAGGACATGCTGGCCCTCGCCTTCGAGGCGGAGGGTGTCGACACGCTCTTCACACTGATGGGCGACGCCAACATGTATTGGTCGACCTCCATGGCCCAGCGCCCGGGCATGCAGGTGATCCACGCCCGCCACGAGAGCTGCGCCGTCTCCATGGCCGACGGCTACGCCCGTTCCACCGGCAAGGTCGGCGTCGCCTCGACGACGTGCGGCCCGGGCTTCACCCAGATCATGACGTCGCTGGTGATGGCGTCGAAGGCCAATTCCCCCCTCGTCATCTTCGCAGGCGACAGCCCCATCGCGGCGAGCTGGTATCTCCAGCAGATCGACATGGGCCCCCTCACCCTCGCGACGGGCGCCGCCTACGTCCCCGTCCGCCACATCGACCGCCTGCTCGACAACGTCCGCGAGGCCTTCCAGATCGCCCAGGTCGAGCGCCGCCCCGTGGTGCTCTCCGTCCCGATGGACATGCAGAAGCTCGCATGGCCGCACCTGACCGACTACATGCCGTCCTCGGACATCGTGCCCGTCGCGCAGCGCCCGCAGGCCGACCCGATCCTCGTCGACAAGATCTGCGACATGATCGCGGAAGCTGAAAAGCCCATCATCCTCGCCGGCAAGGGTTGCGTGCGCACCGGCGCCCGCGAGGCGATCGAGGCACTAGCCGACAGGTCGGGCGCGCTGCTCGCGACCTCGCTCCTGGGCAAGGGCCTCTTCCACGGCAATCCCTACACGATGGACATCGCCGGCGCCTACGCCAGCGACTGGGCCCGTGAGCGCTACGCCGAGGCCGACCTCGTCATCGGCTTCGGTCTCGGTCTCGGCCACTACACCACCGAGAGCGGCTATCTCTATCCCGGCGCCCGTGTCGTCCAGGTCGACACCAACCCGCGCGGCCTCTGGCAGGGCCTCCGGACCGCCGACCTCCACGTCCGCGCCGACGCCCGCGCGGCGGCCGAACAGATCCTGAACCGCCTCGAGCAGCGCAATATCAAGGTCACCGGCTTCCGCACGCCCGAGATCGCGGCGGGCATCGCAGCCGACCACCCCGACCGCAAGCACTATGACGTCCAGGCCGGCACCGTCGATCCGCGCCGCGCCATCGAGGAACTCGACCGCACCATCCCGAAGGACTGGGACATCGTCGTCGGCGGCGGCCACTACTTCTCGATCGCCATGACGCATCTGCAGAACCGGCCCGCCGACAAGTATCACGTGTTCGTCGACTTCGGTGCCATCGGCTCGGCGCTGCCGGCGGCCATCGGCATCGCGCAGGCTCGCGGCAACGGCAAGGTGTGCCTGATCGAGGGCGACGGCAGCCTCATGATGCACTGCCAGGAGCTCGAGACCATCAAGCGCCACGGCATCCGCATGCTGACCGCCATCGTCAACGACGGCGGCTATGGCGCCGAGTTCCACAAGTTCCGCGCCAACAAGGTGGACCCCTCGGGCGCCATGCATGGTCGCGGCGATATCGCGGCCATGGCCCGCGGCTTCGGCCTGCGCGGCGCCAGCATCAAGGCGCTCGGCGAGATGGCCGGCCAGTTCCAGGAGCACCAGGGGGCCAACACGGCGACCGTCTGGGACATCCACTCGGACGACCTGATCCCGTCCCGCGCCTACCGCCGCATCCACTTCGGCGAGGCATGATCCCGAAACGACGAAGGGCGCCCTCTCGGGGCGCCCTTCTCGCATCAGACGTCCGATGCGTCAGATCTTGAACTGACGGCTGATGCGCCGCTCCATGTCGTCGGTCAGCACGTTGCCGTGCGTCTGGAGGTAGAGCGCAACCTCCCGCTCGACGCGGCGATGCTGCGCGGCGATGAAGGCGTCGCCGAAGGACCGCAGGGCGCGCTTCAGGGAAAAAATGCTCGGACGGACGTGGTCGGACGGGTCGGGTGTATCGACCGCATAGCCTGCCACGAGGCTCAATGAGACGTTCGTCATGATCAGCTCCTGAACTTTTCGTTCTTTTTGGAGCCCGATCCTCAGGTTCGTTTCCGCTCATGTCCGAGGGCCTTGTCGACCCCCGATTTCCTATCAAAGATGGGCGAGTCCGCCCCGGTCGACCAGACACAGCTCGGCAATGCTGCAATGCAATATTGAGCGGACAGCGTTCACCCGACGGCAAGGAGCCACAACCCGCGCACCAGGAACACCACGGCCACGCCATGCACGATGCGCCGGCTCCAGGTCCGGAAATCGGCATCCGTCATCCCCTCGAGCACACGGGCGGCGAGCGTCGTCCCGAGGAAGGCGAGACCAAGGGCCGCCACGATCGCCCAGACCGGCACGTGCCCCTCGAACGACTGGGCGAGGGAGCCGAAATAGAGCACCCGGAAGAGATGCGCCGTCGTCTGGCAGACGGCCTTGGTCGCGACGATGCTTCGCCTGTCGAGCCCGCTCCGCTGGAAGAACATGTCGAGGATATGCCCCGCCGCCCCCGCCATCAGTTGCAGCACCATGATGACGATGCCGCAGAGATAGGGCCCCGTCGGCCGCGTGATGTCGGGCCAGTAGCGGGGCGGCAGGAGTTCGGCGGCGAACGGCAGCACGCCGAGCCCGATGTAAAGCAGCGCCTTGTCCGGCACGAACGCGACGAGCCGCATGACGAGGAACGCCGCCGTGGCGCCGACAAGGTACCGCGCGACGAGCGGCCACTCCACCCGCGCCCGCCACAGGAACGCCCGCCAGCCGTTGGCCCCCATCTGGATGATGCCGAACAGCACCATCGCCGGAACGACGTCCATGAAGAGGAGCAGCACGCCGAGCAGAATGAGCCCCCCGGCCATCCCGAAGATGCCCGAGAGGAAAGACGTCCCGAGAACCGTGATGCCGACCAGCGCCAGCGCGGCAGGGGTCATGGCCGTCGAGTGCCCACGAGGCCCACGCCTCTCAAGCCTTCAACCCCCGGAGATGCTTCTCGCGCGCGCTGGCTGCCTGCATGAGGAACGGCAGATCGTTGCCGGCGAGCACCATCTTGACGCCCATGCCGATGTACTTGGTGAGCCCCTCGTCCGTGTAGACGCCGCCCATCCCGGCCCACTTGCCGTGCGTCTTGCAGGCATCGACAACGGTCTGGTAGGCCGCCACGACGTCCGGATGCATGAGCTGGCCCGGCAGCCCCATCTCCAGCGTCAGGTCGCTCGTTCCGATCAGCAGCACGTCGACGCCCGGCACGGCAGCAATAGCGTCCGCGTTCCGGATGGCGAGCGGGCTCTCCAGCATGACGACGACGATCAGGTTGTCGTTGACGATCTTCGTCGACTGGTCCGGCGGCATCGTCGCAAATCCGAGCTGCGGCATGGTCCCTCCGATAGACCGGTGTCCAACCGGCGGATAGCGCAGCCGGTCCGCGATGGCCTTCGCCTCTTCCGGCGTATCGACATGCGGCATGACGATGCCATAGGCGCCGCCGTCGAGCGCGCGTGTCGCCATGTCGAGCTGGCCCTGCGGCACCCGCACGATCGGCGAGATGCCGGCGGCGTTCGCCGTGACCGAAATCTGCACCGCCATGTCGAGCGTCATCGAATTGTGCTCGCAGTCGATGAACAGCCAGTCGTAGCCGCAGGTCTTCATGGCCGGTGCGATATCGACCGTCCGCGCCTGCCTGAGCCCGACGCCCAGCGCCAGTTCGCCGCGCGCCAGTTTCTCTCGCGCCGGGTTGTGCCCGACGGCCGATGTCGTTGTCATGGGATGTCTCCTGCCCTGTCTGCACCCAGACTAGGCCCGCCGCGGCCACGAGATCAACGCTCGAACGCGAACGGGGCGCGCCGCCAAGCGACACGCCCCGTGAAATCCTGGCGGTGCAGGCGTCGAACGCCTACTTCCACTCGATCTTGAGAACCTCGTAGCTGCGCGAGCCCTTCGGCGTCGTGACTTCGGCCGTCTCGCCCTTGGACTTGCCGATGAGCGCGCGCGCGATCGGGCTCGAGATCGAGATCAGGCCATCCTTCACGTTGGCTTCGAGATCGCCGACGATCCGGTACTTCACTTTCTCGCCGGTATCCTCGTCCTCGAGATGCACCGTGGCACCGAACTTGACCGTCGTTCCCGACAGCTTCGTCGTATCGATGACGTCCGCGCGCGAGAGCTTGTCCTCGAGGTCGGCGACCTTGGCCTCGTTCATGCCCTGAGCTTCCTTGGCCGAATGGTATTCGGCATTCTCGGACAGATCGCCGTGCGCGCGCGCCTCGGAAATGGCTTGAATGATCCGCGGGCGTTCCTGGGATTTGAGACGATGCAGCTCGGCCTCGAGCTTGGCGAAGCCCTCCACCGTCATCGGCACCTTTTCCATCGCCATCGCTAACATCTCCACGTCGGCGCACCCCTGGCGGGTGCGCCTTGACCATCAGTCTCACCCATATGGCGGGATTTGACTAGACCTTTGCCCACAGCCGAAGCGGACCGCACTGCCCGGAAAACCCGCAGTTTGGCGGCTCTCGCTTCCGCTGCCCTAGGCCTGATAGCTCTGCAAAGGGGCAACTTTCAGGTTGCCCGCCTTGAGCGCCCGGATCGCTTCGACCACGGCCACGGCGCCCGCTAATGTCGTATAGTATGGAATTCGGTTCAAGAGGGCCGTCCGACGGATGTCTTTCGAGTCGAGCAGCGCCTTCGACCCCTCCGTCGTGTTGAAGACGAGATGCACTTCCCCGTTCTTCATCATGTCGACGATGTGCGGCCGGCCTTCCAGCACCTTGTTCACCTGCTCGGCAGGAATGCCGTGTGCCTCGAAATGGCGCCGCGTTCCCCGCGTGGCGACGATCCGGAAGCCAAGCTCCACCAGGTCCCGCATCGCGCCGAGTATGTGATCCTTGTCGCTGTCGCGCACCGAGACGAACACCGTCCCCGCCGTCGGCAGCGCCGTGCCCGAGCCGAGCTGGCTCTTGGCGAACGCGATGCCGAACTCCCGGTCGATCCCCATCACCTCGCCCGTCGAGCGCATCTCCGGCCCGAGCACCGGATCGACGCCCGGGAACCGCGAGAACGGGAACACGGCCTCCTTGACCGCCACGTGCTTGGGCCGCGGCGGCTTCAGCCCGAAGCTCTCGAGCGACTGCCCGGCCATCACCCGCGACGCGATCCCCGCGATCGGCGTCCCGATCACCTTGGCGACGAACGGCACCGTGCGAGATGCGCGCGGATTGACCTCGAGAATGTAGATCTGCCGGTCCTTGATGGCGTATTGCACGTTCATCAGGCCGACCACGCCGAGCGCCAGCGCAAGATCGCGCGTCTGCTTCTCGATGCGCACCGCGATGGAGCTGTCGAGCGAATGCGCCGGCAGCGAGCAGGCCGAGTCTCCGGAGTGGATGCCGGCCTCCTCGATGTGCTCCATGATGCCGGCGACGTACGTATCCTTGCCGTCGCTGAGACAGTCGACGTCCACCTCGATGGCGTCGGCGAGATACCGGTCGATGAGCAGCGGTCGCTTCGCCGAAACGACGAGTTCCGAGTGCCCCTTCAGCGTTGCCGACAGGCGCGCGATGTAGCGTTCGAGCTCGCCGGCATCGGCCACGATCTCCATGCCCCGTCCGCCGAGGACGAACGACGGTCGGATCAGCACCGGAAAGCCGATCGAGAGCGCCACGTCGGAGGCTTCCTCCGGCGAGCGCGCGATGCCGCTCTCCGGCTGTTTCAGGCCGAGCCGCTCCACGACCGCCTTGAACCGGTCCCGGTCCTCGGCGAGCTCGATCGCGGCCGGCGACGTCCCGAGGATCGGCACGCCGGCTTCACCCAGCGCTTCCGCGAGCTTCAGCGGCGTCTGTCCGCCGAACTGCACGATGACGCCCTTGAGCGTCCCCTTCTGCTGCTCGACCCGCACGACTTCGAGCACGTCCTCAGCCGTCAGCGATTCGAAATAGAGCCGGTCCGACGTGTCGTAGTCGGTGGAGACGGTCTCCGGGTTGCAATTGACCATGATGGTCTCATAGCCCGCGTCCGACAGCGCGAAGCACGCATGGCAGCAGCAGTAGTCGAACTCGATCCCCTGCCCGATCCGGTTAGGGCCGCCGCCGAGGATGATGATCTTCTCCCGCTCGGACGGCAGCGCCTCGGACACGGGCTCGTCGAAGAGACCGCGCTCGTAGGTCGAATACATGTAGGCCGTCGGCGCCGCGAATTCCGCCGCGCACGTATCGATGCGCTTGAAGACGGGATGCAGCCCGAGCGCCAGCCGGTGCGCCCGGACGTCCGCTTCGCCCATGCCCGCGAGCTTGGCGAGTCGCGCGTCCGAGAAGCCCATGGCCTTGAGGTCGCGCATCAGCTCGCGCTGCTTCGGCAGCCCGTGCGCCTTGACGCGGGCCTCGACGTCGATGATTTCCTGCATCCGGGCGAGGAACCACGGATCGATCCGGCACGAGGCGTGGATCTGCTCGTGATCGAAGCCGAGCCGCATGGCCTGCGCCACCTTGAGCAGGCGGTCCGGCGTCGGGCGTCCGAGTTCGGCCCGGATGACGTTCTTGTCGTCGCCCTGGCCGAGCCCCTCGAAGGTCACGTCGTCGAGGCCCGTGAGGCCGGTCTCGAGCCCCCGCAACGCCTTCTGCAGGCTTTCCGCGAAGGTCCGCCCGATGGCCATCACCTCGCCGACCGACTTCATCGCCGTCGTCAGCGTCGGATCGGAGCCGGGAAACTTCTCGAACGCGAAGCGCGGGATTTTCGTCACCACGTAGTCGATGGTCGGCTCGAAGGCCGCCGGCGTGGCGCCACCCGTGATGTCGTTCTCGAGTTCGTCGAGCGTGTAGCCGACCGCGAGCCGCGCCGCCACCTTGGCGATCGGGAAGCCGGTCGCCTTGGACGCCAGCGCCGACGACCGCGACACGCGCGGGTTCATCTCGATCACGACGAGACGGCCGTTCGCCGGGTTGACCGCGAACTGAACGTTGGAGCCGCCCGTCTCGACGCCGATCTCGCGCAGCACCGCGATCGAGGCGTTGCGCATGATCTGGTATTCTTTGTCGGTGAGCGTCAGCGCCGGGGCGACGGTGATCGAGTCGCCCGTGTGCACGCCCATCGGATCGAGGTTCTCGATCGAGCACACGATGATGCAGTTGTCCGCCTTGTCGCGGACCACCTCCATCTCGTACTCCTTCCAGCCGAGCAGGCTCTCGTCGATCAGGATCTGCCCGACCGGCGAGGCATCGATCCCCGACCGCGCGATCGTCTCGAATTCTTCCCGGTTGTAGGCGACGCCACCGCCGGTGCCACCCAGCGTGAACGCCGGACGGATGATCGCAGGCAGGCCGATCGTGTCGAGCGCCTTCAGCGCCTCAGCGAAGCCGGCCGACCGGTCGTAGCCGACGATCTGGCCTTGCGCGTTGCGGATTGCCGGCGACGAGGCGATCGAGGCTCGCGGGCTCTCGAGGCCGATCCGGTCCATGGCTTCCCGAAAGAGCTTCCGGTCCTCGGCCATGTCGATCGCGGCCGCCTTGGCGCCGATCATCTCGACTCCGAAGCGGGCGAGCGTTCCGTCCCGCTCGAGCGCCAGCGCCGTGTTGAGCGCGGTCTGCCCGCCCATCGTCGGCAGCAGCGCGTCCGGCCGCTCCTTCTCGATGATGCGCGCCACGATCTCGGGCGTGATCGGCTCGACATACGTCGCATCCGCCAGCTCCGGATCCGTCATGATCGTGGCCGGATTGGAATTGACGAGGATGATCCGGTAGCCCTCGGCCCGCAACGCCTTGCAGGCCTGGGTCCCAGAATAGTCGAACTCGCAGGCCTGCCCGATGACGATCGGCCCGGCCCCGATGATGAGGATGGATGTGATGTCTGTACGCTTCGGCATGAGGCCGCTTAATATGCGAGCCCCGGGACTTTGGCTATCCCATTTCGGCCACCACCCACGCTTCCCCTCGCCCTGGTGGCCGCAGCCCCCACCCGCTTCGATCGGGCGGATCGTCAATGCCGGCACTTTCCGATCTGTTAACCATACCACGACTGCTCAGTTGTAGGAGCGATCGGACGCCCGCACCACACGGCGCTTCAGAGGTGGTGGGAGACGTGTGAATGCGATTGAACTGGAAGCGCGCGGGGGCGCGCTGTGGGCTTGCGTTGTCCGTGATCGGCGGCGCATTGGCGGTGTTCGCGAGCGTGGCCGAGGCCAAGGCCCCCGGCAAGCGTCACTGCTACAAGGGGGTCTGCCACCGCGTCATGACCCTGCCCGAGACCCGGGCCGCCCTCGGCAAGATGAAGAAGCTCGTGGCCTCGCACTACGATCATTGCCGGAAGGACCGCTTCAATCCTTGCGGCCTGACGAGTTCCGGCGCGCCCTTCGAGGCGTCGAGGCCGGACAACACGGCGAGCGCCATCCATCCCGACGGCACGATCCTGCTTCTCCGCAATCCCCAAAACGGCGAGTCCGCCGTCGTGCGGGTGAACAACTTCGGCCCGTTCCGCGCCAACCGGAAGCTCGACGTCTCGCGTGCGACCGCCGAACGCCTCGGCTTCGCGCGTCGCGGCGTGGCGC
>JBGSJD010000666.1:0-1613 GCA_041742195.1 Hyphomicrobiaceae bacterium | reverse complement strand
CGTCTCGCCACCGATGAGCGCACAGCCGGCCTGCCGGCAGCCGTCCGCGATGCCGCCGACGACGCGCCGCGCCGTCTCCACGTCGAGCTTGCCGCAGGAGAAATAATCGAGAAAGAACAACGGCTCTGCGCCCTGCACGACCAGATCATTGACCGACATGGCGACGAGATCGATGCCGATCGTGTCATGGAGGCCCGTGTCGATGGCGATCCGGAGCTTGGTCCCGACGCCGTCGTTGGCCGCCACCAGGATCGGATCACGGTAGCCCGCGGCCTTGAGGTCGAAAAGGCCGCCGAAGCCGCCGAGATCCGCATCGGCCCCGGCTCGGCGTGTCGCCTTGACCAGCGGCTTGATGGCCCGGACCAGCGCATTGCCGGCGTCGATGTCCACGCCGGCATCGCGATAGGTGACGGTCGGGTTGCCTTTCGGAGTGGGCTCGGTCATCTCTCGTCTCGGCTCGAAGCACTGATCGTGTCTCTGTGGCACGTCGAGGGGCGTGATCGCAACAAGCGTCACCTTGCCGGCACACTAGAGTGTTGTTCCGAAACGCATTGGGGACGGTGGTCTCCACAGCGAGTCTCAGCCGCGCAGCTGTGCTAGATTGCGTCTGCTTACGTGCAGGAGGGGCTGAACGCATGGTGACGCGCAGAGGCGGGGAATTGGGCCGCCGCACCGTCGCGACGGCGATGCTGGGTTCGGTGCTGACGATCGCTGCAGCGATCGCGCCGGCAATCTCCGCACCCGGAGACGACCGCATCTTCACGGTTGGCAACTATCCAGTCGAGGCACGTGCCGCCAATGCCGTTGCGGCCAAGGAGAAGGCGATCGCCGAGGGACAACAGGCGGCTCTGCGGTCCCTCTTGAAGCGTCTCGTTCCCGTGACCTCCTACAAGCGCCTCGCTGCCCTGAAGGCGACCAAAGCCGGCGGCCTGATCGAGAGCTTCGCCGTCCGCTCCGAGCGGAACTCTTCCACCGACTACGTCGCGAGCTACGACTTCGTCTTCTCGCCGGAGCCCGTTCGCCGCCTTCTGGAGCGGGAAGGCATTCCCTATCTGGACCGCCAGGCGCCGACCGTCATTCTGGTGCCCGCCTATCGCGTCCCCAAGGATCAGGCGGCCGCGCTGCCACCGACGTTCGCCCAGTCGGCCGGCTCGGATGCCTGGCTCTATGCGTGGAAGGCCCTCGACGTCGTCAACACGCTGACCCCGTTGAAGATCGAGCCGCTGAAGTCCGAGGTGCATGCCGATACCGTCAACGCCCTGGCAGAGGGCAACCTCGCCATGCTGCGGACATTGACCCAGGCCTATGGCTCCGAGACGGTGGTGCTCGCCGTCCTCGAGCCCGATCTCGCGAAAAGGAAGCTCGTGGTGACGCTCGTCGGCCGCGACGCCGTGCAGGCGTTCCAGTTGCGGCGCTCCTACCGGCTCGACGGCAACGATCTGGCCTATGCGTCCGAACTCTCCGCGGTCATGTCGCTCGCCATCGTTGAAGGCCGCTGGAAGGCGATCAACGTTCGCTCGTCGCGCGCCGAGACGGCATCGTCGTCGTATCCCGGCGGGCCGACGCCGGGCGATGGGGCGCCCGGAGGCGGCTGGGCGGCACAGTCCGGCAGC
>JBGSJD010000665.1:0-10755 GCA_041742195.1 Hyphomicrobiaceae bacterium | reverse complement strand
CTCGACGCGGCCGTCGGCGGCCTGCAGCGCGCCTTCGATCTCGGGCGGGGTGGCGCTCAGCCGCACGTAAGGCCGGCCGCGTGAGCAGTCCGCTATGAGGTTGAAGTCTTAACCCGCCCGGTGGTATGCTTTGTCATGCGCAGACATCTTGCCAGCATCCGGCGAATTAACGCCCCGGCGGCCTGAGGGCCCCGGGACACACGCGTTCTTTCGTCCAATCTGCTGCCAAGGACTTCCATCATGTCTCGCACGCGCGCTGCGCTCGCGGCCAATGCCGCCGTTTCGACCCCATCTTCCGTCAACGCCCGCTTTCTCGTGCAGGGTGACGCCGATCCCGGCTTGCTGCCGCGGCTTCTCGAGCCGTTCGCCAAGCTCGGGACGGTACCGACCCGCGTTCATGCCAGCCGCGAGGACGGCGACGGCTCCATGCTCACGATCGACCTCAGGCTGGCCGATGCCGAGCCGCGGACCGCCGAACTGATCGAACTCGCGCTCCGGCGCGTGGTCGGCGTCCGGCAGCTGATCGCGGTCGCCGAGGCGGCGTGACCGGCGCCACGGTAGCATGGTAAATTTACCCGAAGCCCGCTATGACCTGTCGGTTCAACGCGATGAAGCGAGCGAGGGACCGTCGGTGGCGAATGCAAAAGACTGGGTGACCAAAGCCGCGCCGACGCTTGCCGAGATCGAGGCTCTGGCGACGGACGCCTGGGACCGGTTGCCGGGAGAGTTCCGGGAGCTGTGCCGGGACATCGTGTTCCGCGTCGAGGATTTCGCCACGGACGACATCCTCGACGAAATGGGAATCGAGGATGCGTTCGATCTCATGGGCCTCTACAAGGGCGTCAGCCTCGACCGGAAAAGCGTGCTCGATCAGTCGACCGAACCGGACATGGTGTTCCTCTACCGACGTCCGATCCTCGACTACTGGGCAGAGGGAGACGAGACGCTCGGCCATCTCGTCGCCCATGTTCTCATTCACGAGATCGGGCATCACTTCGGCTTGTCGGATGCCGACATGGACGCCATCGAAAACGAGGCTGACCATGGGTGACGGGCTCGCCGCCGCCACGAGATCGCCGCGAATCCGCTGGCAAATCCGGGTAGGTTCAGGAGTGGCAAGGCGCCGGCTGGACACGGCGACGGGTCACACCTATGGAATAGCGTGTATTGCGGCAGACCATCAATTGCAGGGTACCGGATGGGGGGCACGTCCGGTGCTGGACAAGGGGGGTGCGTGAGCAGGATCGAGAGCGGGCGCCGGCGAGCGGCGAAGCGGGTGGCGGCGGCCTTCACGGTCGCTGTCGGCGTCGCCTTCGGAGCAGGCCAGCCGGCCGCAGCCGGACCGACGCCTGAGGAGTACGTGGGGCACGTCGGCGGCGATGCGCAGATTGTCAATCCGGGCGAGCTCGTGCTCGACGGCAAGCGCATGATGTGCGGCAAGCGCCCGACGGTGATGGACAACCAGCTCGACGACTATGGCGCCGCCTACCCCGGGTTTCTCATTCTGAACCCGAAGCTGATCTCGAAAGTGCCGACGGTCGTGAAGATGTGGATCTTTGCGCACGAGTGCGGCCACCAGTTCCGCGGTCCGGACGAGGAGACTGCCGACTGTTTCGCGGTGCAGCGCGGCCGGCGCCAGGGATGGCTCGACGACGCCGGTCTCGACGAGATCTGCAAGTTCATCAGCCCGGCCAAGGGCGACAGCATGCACTTCTCGGGGTCGCATCGCTGCGAGGCCATGCGCCAGTGCTTCGCCGATCCAGCCATTCGCTAGGCTGCCGCCACTCCAATCGCGCCGACAGCCTTTGATCGCCTGGGACGTAGTGCCCGGACTGAAGGCCGTTTCGTTGCGTCTCCGGCAGCGGGCTTGCCGCCGACATCCCCTGGACGCGGCGGCCACCGAACTGGCCTAGACCTCGATATTGGTCGCGAAAGCCGCGCGGTCCTGGATGAAGCGGAACCTCAGCTCGGGCTTCGTGCCCATCAGCGTGTTCACGGTGTCCGCCACGCTTTCGCGATCAGCGTCGGCGATCTCGACCTTCAACAGCGTCCGGACGCGCGGGTCCATCGTCGTCGACTTCAGCTCGCTGGGGTTCATCTCACCCAGACCCTTGAAGCGGCCGATCGTGACCTTGGCGTTGGCCGGGAACTCTTCCTTCAGAAGCTTTTCGCGGTGCTTGTCGTCTATGGCGTAGACCGTCTTCGAACCGTGCGTGAGCTTGTAGAACGGCGCCACCGCCAGATAGAGGTGGCCGTTGTCGATCAGCGGCCGCATCTCCTGGAAGAAGAACGTCATCAGCAGCGTCGCGATGTGCGCACCGTCGACGTCGGCGTCGGTCATGATGATCACGCGGTCGTAGCGCAATTCTTCCTCGCGATACTTGGTCCCGGTGCCGGTGCCCAGCGCCTGGATCAGATCGGACAGGAGCTGGTTCTGGGACAGCTTGGTCGAGGTCGCGCTGGCCACGTTGAGGATCTTGCCGCGCAACGGCAGGATGGCCTGCGTCCTCGGATCGCGGGCCTGCTTGGCGGAGCCTCCGGCCGAGTCGCCCTCGACGAGAAAGATCTCGGTATCACCCGACGTCGAGGAGCAGTCGGTCAGCTTGCCCGGCAGACGGAGCTTCCGCGTCGCGGACTGGCGGGAGACTTCCTTCTCCTTGCGCCGGCGCTGCCTGTCCTCGGCCTGCTCGATGGCCCACTCGAGGAGACGCGTCGCCTGCTGTGGGCTGTCCGCCAGCCAGTGATCGAAGGCGTCGCGGACCGTGTTCTCGACGATGCGCGCGGCCTCGACGGTCGACAGCTTATCCTTGGTCTGGCCCTGGAATTCAGGCTCGCGGATGAATACCGACAACATGGCCGCCGCGGTCCCGACGACGTCCTCGGCGGTGATCTGGGCGGCCTTCTTGTTGTTGGTCAGCTCGCCGTAGGCGCGCAGGCCCTTCATGAGGGCGGTGCGCAATCCCGTTTCATGCGTGCCGCCGTCGTGCGTCGGGATCGTGTTGCAGTAGGACCGCACCACCGTGTCGGCGTTGCCGATCCAGCAGACGGCCCACTCCACCGAGCCATGGCCGCCTTCCTTATCGACGCGGCCGGCGAAGATATCCTTCGTCACGCGCGTCTGGCCGTCGATCTCGCCGGTCAGGTAGTCCTTCAGACCACCGGGGAAATGGAACACGGCCTCGGTCGGCGTGCCATCGGTGATCAGGTCGGCATCGCAGAACCAGCGGATCTCGACGCCGCCGAACAAGTAGGCCTTGGAGCGCGCCATCTTGTGGATGATGGCGGGCTTGAAGGCGCAGCCCTTGCCGAAGATCTGCTCGTCCGGCTTGAAGCGGACCGTCGTGCCGCGCCGGTTCATGATCTGGCCGAGCTTCTGGAGCGCGGTCTGCGGCTGGCCGCGCGAGAATACCATGCGATAGAGCTGCTGGCCGCGGGCGACCTCGACCTCGCACACCTCGGCGAGCGCGTTCACCACCGAAACGCCGACGCCGTGCAGGCCGCCGCTGGTGTTGTAGGCCTTGCCGTCGAATTTGCCGCCGGCATGCAAGGTGCACATGATCACCTCGAGCGCCGACTTCTTGGGAAACTTGGGATGTGGATCGACGGGGATGCCGCGACCGTTGTCGAGCACCGACAGGTAGCCGTCGGCCGTCATCCGCACCTCGATGAACGTCGCGTGACCGGCCACGGCCTCGTCCATCGCGTTGTCGATCACCTCGGCGAAGAGGTGATGCATCGCCTTCTCGTCGGTGCCGCCAATGTACATGCCCGGCCGGCGGCGGACAGGCTCAAGACCTTCCAGAACCTCGATGTCTGCTGCCGTGTAGGCTTCCGAAGCGTCGACGGGCTTCGCGCGCCGGGAGGTTTTCTCGGTCATGTCTTGGGCAAGGTTTCCGAAGAGGTCGCGGTTGGATGCCATGGCTCTTGATCCGCTCCTTGGCCGACGGGGCTGCACAGACGCGGACTGAACCGTGCGCGGCCCCGCGGGACGAATCCCGATGGGTCTGCAAGTTGGCTCGACCTCGCACACCGGCGGCCGCTTTGACAAGGGGCCCTGCCGCCGCGCCCGGCCGACAGGGGACGAGATGTCACAATGCCGACTGCCGGCGCCGAGCGGTCTTAACGCGGGAGCCAGCGGACACTACATTGCCGCTGGCACGCCGTAGCGCGCTGCCAAGTCCCGGGGAGAGATGGTTTGGGTCCGCTTCTCATCGTGTTGATCATCGTCTTCGGTCTGGCGCTGTTGCCACAGATGTGGGTCAGGAGCGTGCTGAAGCGGCATTCCGTCGAACGCAGCGATTTTCCCGGCACGGGGGCGGAATTCGCGCGCCACGTGCTCGACGAGATGAAGCTCACCCACGTCACCGTCGAGGAAACGACGCTCGGCGACCACTACGACCCGATGAGCAAGACAGTCCGACTGACGCCCGGGCACTTCGGCGGACGATCGCTGGCGGCGGTGGTAGTGGCGGCGCACGAGGTCGGCCACGCCATGCAGGACGCGACGGGCTACGGCCCGCTCGTCAGGCGCACCCAGATGGCCAAGCAGGCCATCGTCATCGAGCGGTTCGGGGCGATCGTGATGCTGGCGGCGCCGCTGGCGTTTCTCGTCCTCAAATCGCCGCACGTGATCTTGGTCGAGCTGCTGCTCGGCATCCTGATCCTGGCGTCGACCGTCGTGATGCACGCGGTGACGCTGCCGGTGGAGTTCGACGCGAGCTTCCGGCGGGCACTGCCGCTGCTCAAGGCCGGCCGCTACATCAGCGATCGCGACCTCGGCGCGGCGCGCGAAATCCTGCGTGCCGCGGCGTTCACGTATGTCGCGGCAGCCGCCATGAGCCTCCTCGACGTCATGCGGTGGCTCCGGGTGCTCAGGCTGTAGTCTCGCACCCGGCGGCGTCGGCATTCGAAAGCGCAACAAAAGATCAAGTGTCAGCCGGCCTGTAAGCCGGGTTCTGTCTGGCCCCGTCCCCGCCTCCGTTTCCGAAGCCGAAGCCGAAGCCGCGACGGCCATTCGTCTCGGACGCCCGTCGCCGAGCGCCTCCAGCAACCAACCCGGGCAGCAGGCTGGATGAGCCCCGGCACCGAAGTTGCCTCCGGTGCACGCGCCGCCCCTATTTGGTCTTGCTCCCGGTGGGGTTTGCCCTGCCGGCTCCGTTACCGTCGCCGCGGTGCGCTCTTACCGCACCTTTTCACCCTTGCCGGACGCCCGAAGGCGGCCTTGGCGGTATCGTCTCTGTGGCACTTTCCCTGGGGTCGCCCCCGGCGGCCGTTAGCCGCCACCGTTCATCCATGGAGCCCGGACTTTCCTCCAGCAGGCCACGAACGCCCGAGGGCGCGGATGGTCTGCCAGCGACCGTCCGGCCGGCTGACGGGGTGAATAAGATGTGCGCCGGCATGTCCGTCAAGTGACTTCGGGGGCGCGGGTCTTGACAGCGGGTGGCGGTGGGCGGCATCGCTGAACAGATCGCCACGGCCCGCCGGGTGGGCGACCCTTGCGGACTTCAGAGAGGACCCGCCCATGCCAGCGTCATTGCCGTCCGTCAGCCGCGAGCGGCTCATCGCCATCATCAAGACCCGCTCGGTGGAGACCGGCCGCACGTTCACGCTCGCTTCGGGGCGCACCAGCGACTTCTACTGCAACCTGAAGCCGACCATGCTCGACGCCGAGGGCGCCTACCTTCTCGGCGCGCTGATCGTCGAGGCGCTCCGGGCCGACACGCCGGACCTCATCGGCGGGCTGGAGCTCGGCGCTGTACCGCTCGCTGCCTCGGCGGCCGCGCTCAGCCATGCCATGGGTTCTCCCATGCAGGCGTTCGTCGTCCGCAAGCAGACCAAGGAACACGGCACCAAGAGCCTCGTCGAGGGGCTGATGCGCGGCGACAGCCTGAAGGGCAAGCGCGTCGTGATCCTCGAGGACGTGACGACGACGGGCGGCTCCTCGCTGAAGGCGATCGACGCCGTGCGCGGCGAGGGCGGCGACGTCGTCAAGGTGCTGACCATGGTGGACCGGCAGGAGGGCGCGGCGGAGGCGTTCAAGGCGGCCGGCATTCCTTTCGCGGCCCTCGTCACGGCGGCTGAACTGCGCTGAGACGACCGGGCGTCGGCAGCAACACCCCCTTACGAAAGCGAAACGGACGCGGCCTCATCGGCCACGCCCGTCGATTTCATTCAGGGCCGACGTGGGCCAGCGTTACTCCGCCGCGAGGCGCAGCGCGGGGGCGGCCGCTTTCACATCGGCGTCGACGTGGGCTTCGAACTTGGCGAAGTTCTTGTTGAACATGTCGACCAGCGAGCGCGCCGTCACATCGTAGGCGGCCTTGTCGGCCCAGGTTTCGCGCGGGTTCAGGATATTCGGATCGACGCCGTCGAGGGACGTCGGGACCTCGAAGCCGAACATCGGGTCCTTCCGCATCGGATGACCGTTGAGCTTGCCGGCCAGGGCCGCGTCGAGCAGGGCGCGCGTCGCCTTGATCGGCATGCGGTGGCCGACGCCGAACTTGCCGCCGGTCCAACCGGTGTTCACCAGCCAGCAGTCGACGCCGTGCTCGGCGATCAGCTGGCGCAGCATGTTGCCGTAGACGCTCGGATGGCGCGGCATGAACGGCGCGCCGAAGCAGGTGGAGAAGGTCGCCTGCGGCTCGGAGCCGAGGCCTTTCTCGGTGCCGGCGACCTTGGCGGTGTAGCCGGAGAGGAAGTGGTACATGGCCTGGCTCGGCGTGAGCTTGGCGATCGGGGGCAGGACGCCGAAAGCGTCGGCGCACAGCATCACGATGTTCTTCGGGTGGCCGGCCGAGCCAGTGGGGCTGGCGTTGGCGATGAACTCGATCGGGTAGGCCGAACGCGTGTTCTCGGTCAGCTTGCCGTCATCGAAGTCCGGATCGTTGTCGGGGCCCTTGAGGATGACGTTCTCGAGGACGGTGCCGAAGCGGCTCGATGCCGCAAAGATCTCGGGCTCGGCCTCGCGGGACAGACGGATCGTCTTGGCGTAGCAGCCACCCTCGAAGTTGAACACGCCGTCCTTCGACCAGCCATGCTCGTCGTCACCGAGAAGGATGCGCTTCGGATCGGCCGACAGCGTCGTCTTGCCGGTGCCGGAGAGGCCAAAGAAGATCGCGGACTCGCCTTCGTGGCTGACGTTGGCGGAGCAGTGCATCGGCATGACGCCCATCTCGGGCATCATGTAATTGAGATAGGTGAAGACCGACTTCTTGGTCTCGCCAGCGTACGAGGTGCCGCCGATCAGCACCAGCTTGCGCTGGAAATCACAGGCGATGACGGTCTCGGAGCGGCAGCCGTGGCGGGCCGGATCGGCGCGGAAGCTGGGGAGATTCACCACCGTGAACTGCGGCGCGAAGCCCGCAAGCTCGGAGGCCGGCGGGCGGCGCAGCAGATGGCGGATGAAGGCCGCGTGCCAAGCGTATTCCGTGAAGATGCGGGCGTTCAGGCGATGGCGGGAATCGGCGCCGGCGTAGAGGTCCTCGACGTAGAGCTCGAGGCCGGCCGCGTGGGCGAGGAAATCCTGATAGAGGGTCTCGAAGTGGGCCGGGGACATCGACTTGTTGTTGTCCCACCAGATCTTCGGCTCGGTCACGGCGTCGCGAACGGTGAACTTGTCCTGGACCGAGCGGCCGGTGTGGGTGCCGGTCTCGACGACGAACGCGCCGGACGACGCCAGACGGCCCTCTCCCCTCTTCACAGCGAGCTCGAGAAGCTCCACGTGGCCAAGATTGTGCTGAACTTTGGCCGGTACGCCTAGAGCGAAGGGTTCTTTGTTCATCTGTCCGCGCTGCTGCTGCCGATTAGAGCCCGCAGCCCAACCGCGGCTGCACAGGTCTCGGATAATTCTTGCTCGGGCACGATCCCGAATCTCGCGAGCCCGGGAAGGCCGATCTTGGTGGCTTGCCTGGGCGTCAAGGGATACGGCTCTAGCAGAGCCACGATATCCCTGAAAACGCCGAATAGTCGCACTTTTCGTTTGTGGTGTCCAAATAACCTATCCGACGACGTCGGAGTAATGTTAAGGCCTTGGCCCAAAGCGCGCTTTCGACCCCGATTTCGACCTTGAATTGATGCGCCGCAGCGTAAATTGTGCGACGCACGCGCCCCTCCGCTAACCCATTAACTTGTATTATGTGCACCGCAGCTTATTCGTCGATTTTCGCCTCTTCGCGCGTGGTGCTCGAGCGGCGAACCGCCGCGCGCTACAGGTCGCGGTGACGCGATCTCTCATCCGCCGTCGTCGAATCGCCAGCAACCCACGTCTGCCATTCGGTCCTTTGGGGGAATGGATTTGCTGCGGCTCGCGCATCATGCACCGCACCAATCCCAGCCGCGGTGCCTGCCCCGGCGCGGCGGCATGGTGCCGCGCCACGCGATCCCGGATCCCTATCCACGGCTCGGGGCTTTTGATGGCGGCAGTTTTTGCTAGGATGCTGTGGATATCGATCCGCGCCAGGCTTCGGCTGCCGGGTCCTCACCTGTCGAAGAGGCCAGCCTCATGTCCCAGATCCCCGATTTCTCGAAGCTTGCCCTCGACGCGCCGTCCTCGCGGTCCTCGCGTGCAGCCTCGGCTCCTGCCGCGACGGGGGCGGCCGGCTTCACGACGCCGGAGGGGATCGCGATCAAGCCGGTCTACACGGGTGCCGATACGGCCGAATTCGACTTCCTCGACGGCTATCCCGGGATCGCGCCGTTCTTGCGCGGGCCCTATCCGACCATGTACGTGACGCAGCCGTGGACGATCCGGCAGTACGCTGGCTTCTCAACGGCGGAGGATTCCAACGCGTTCTACCGGCGCAACATCGCGGCCGGACAGAAAGGCCTCTCGGTCGCCTTCGATCTCGCCACGCACCGGGGCTACGACAGCGATCATCCGCGCGTCCGGGGCGATGTCGGCATGGCGGGCGTGGCGATCGATTCCATCTACGACATGCGGACGCTGTTCGACGGCATCGACCTGTCGCAGATGTCGGTCTCGATGACCATGAACGGCGCGGTGCTGCCGGTGCTGGCACTGTTCATCGTCGCGGGCGAGGAGCAGGGCGTGCCGGCGGCCAAACTCTCGGGGACGATCCAGAACGACATCCTCAAGGAGTTCATGGTCCGCAATACCTACATCTACCCGCCTGATCCTTCGATGCGGATCATCTCGGACATCTTCGCCTACACGTCGGCGAACATGCCCAAGTTCAATTCGATCTCGATCTCGGGCTATCACATGCAGGAGGCGGGGGCGACGGCCGACCTCGAACTCGCCTATACGCTCGCCGACGGCGTCGAGTACGTGCGTGCCGGCACGAAGGCCGGCCTCGACGTGGACAAGTTCGCGCCAAGGCTTTCGTTCTTCTGGGCGATCGGCATGAACACCTTCATGGAAATCGCCAAGATGCGGGCCGCGCGGCTCCTCTGGGCGAGGCTGATCAAGAGCGAGTTCGCGCCGAACGACGATCGCTCGCTGAGTCTCAGGACGCACTGCCAGACGTCCGGCTGGTCGCTCACGGCGCAGGACGTGTTCAACAACGTGACGCGGACGTGCATCGAGGCCATGGCCGCTACGCAAGGCCACACGCAGTCGCTGCACACCAACGCCCTCGACGAAGCCATCGCGCTGCCGACCGACTTCTCGGCGCGGATCGCGCGCAACACGCAGCTCGTCCTGCAGCAGGAGAGCGGCACGACGCGCGTCGCCGATCCCTGGGGCGGCAGCCACTACGTCGAGCGGCTCACGTACGAACTCGCCGCCAAGGCGATGGCGCACATCGATGAGGTGGAGCGGCTCGGCGGCATGGCCAAGGCGATCGCGGCCGGCATTCCGAAGATGCGCATCGAGGAAGCCGCCGCCCGGACGCAGGCGCGCATCGATTCCGGCCGCCAGACCATCGTCGGCGTCAACAAGTTCCGGCTCGAGAACGAGGCCCAGCTCGACATCCTCAAGGTCGACAACGCGAGCGTGCGCGAGCAGCAGATCGCGAAGCTCAAGCGGCTGCGCGGCGAGCGGAGCGACGCCGAGGTCAAGGCCGCCCTCGAGGCGCTGACCAACGGCGCCCGCGGCGGCGGCAATCTCCTGGATCTCGCGGTCAAGGCGGCGCGCGCCAAGGCCACCGTCGGCGAGATCTCGGATGCCATGGAAGCGGTTTACGGGCGGCACCGGGCCGAGATCCGGGCGGTGACCGGCGTCTATCGCGCGGAGGCGGGTGCCATGACCAAGGACATCGCGACCGTGCAGGGCATGGTCGAGCAGTTCGAAGCCAACGACGGGCGGCGGCCGCGCATCCTGATCGCCAAGATCGGGCAGGACGGCCACGACCGCGGTCAGAAGGTGATCGCGACGGCGTTCGCCGACCTCGGCTTCGACGTCGACATCGGGCCGCTGTTCTCGACGCCGGACGAGGTGGCGCGGCAGGCGGTCGAGAACGACGTGCACGTCGTTGGCGTGTCGTCGCTGGCCGCCGGGCATCTGACGCTCGTCCCCGAGCTTCGCGCGGCGCTCGAGACGGAAGGCCGTGGCGACATCATGATCGTCGTCGGGGGCGTCATTCCGCCGGCCGACTACGATGCCCTGTTCAAGGCCGGCGCCAAGGCCGTGTTCGGGCCGGGTACCAACATCGCGACGGCGGCGATCGATCTCATCGCGAAGCTCAACGCGCAACTCGGGTACAAGGGCGCCGAGGCGGCGGAGTAGTGGCCCGACGTCCGTCGTGTCCGGCTCAGGCAGCGGGGCGCGGCAGGCCGTAGTGCTCGCGGAGCGTCGCG